>NZ_RZQE01000352.1:0-6252 GCF_004022955.1 Mesorhizobium sp. M7A.F.Ca.US.002.01.1.1
GCGCTCGGCACCGGCTGCGACATCGATCGAACGCGCCGTCGTCGAATGGTTGGCGGAGGCTGTCGGTTGCCCCGGATTTACAGGCAGCCTGTGCGGCGGCGGCTCGACGGCGAACCTCATGGCCCTGGCGATGGCGCGGGAAGCGAAGCTGCCAGCCAACGAAACAGGCGTGCGACCGTGCGTGATCTATGCTTCCGAGCAAGTGCACATGTCCATTCCCAAGGCCGTCGCGCTGTTGGGGATCGGTAGAAAAAATCTCCGTTTGATCCCTGTCGACGACAAATTCAGGATGCGGACGGATGCCCTCCAGGCAGCTATTGCAGCCGACCGCGGCATCGGCAACATGCCCATCGCCATCGTGGCCACGGCCGGCACCATCATCTCCGGTGCGATCGATCCCCTTCCCGAAATCGCAGACATTGCCCGCAGGGAAGCGTTGTGGATGCATGTGGATGGGGCCTATGGGGGACTGGCGGCCCTGACCGTCCCGGAAAAGTTCCAGGGACTGTCTTTGGCGGATTCGCTGTCGCTCGATGCGCACAAATGGCTCTATCAGCCACTCGATTGCGGCTGCCTGCTCAATCGCCACCCAGACATTGCGCGCACGACTTTCTCGCACAGCGACGACTACGTCAGGATATTGAGCGAAGACCCAACGGAAGCATTTGCATTCTTTGAAGAGTCGATCGAACTGTCTCGGCGCTTCCGTGCGCTGAAGCTCTGGATGTCGCTGCAGTATCACGGGCGCCGTGCCTATCGCGAAGCCATCGCGCGCGATCTCTACCATGCCCAGATGCTGGCACAGGCAATCGCTTCACAGCCGGAGCTTGAGCAGCTTGCGCCGGTATCGCTAAGCGCGGTCTGTTTCCGTCACCGCTCTAAGGACAATGAAGCGATCCTGCGCCGTGTGATCGCGCGCGGCCGCGTGTATCTGTCGAATGCAACGATCAACGGTCAATTCGCGCTGCGGGCGTGTTTCGTCAATCACAGGACGACCTTGGATGACGTTCGGGCGATTGTGTCCGAAGTCATTGCCGCCGCAGACGAACTCAATCATTGAACCGCTGCGGATTTGGCCTCGTGTTTCAGGCGACCTCCGCCCGCAGCCATGCCTTCAGACCGGCGATATCCCCATCGCCGACAGCAGCGGCAACGCGCCTGCCGACCGCCGCGCCGAACTTGTAGCCGTGGCCGGAGCATGCCGAGACAACAAGGCATTTGCCCTTTCCATGCGCCATGAATTTTTCGTCTGATGTGAAAGTGTAGGCGCAGGTGACGACCTCGGTCACGCGATACTCCGCGATGCGGGCGATCGGCGGCGAAAACAGGTTGCGGATCGCCTCGCCCTCGCCCGCCACCGGCTGACGGTTCCAGTCGGCGTCGCTGGTCGGCACCCTGTGCAGCCCGGAACCGAATTTCATGCCGGCGCCGCCGGAGGGCGGGATCACATAGCCGTCGATCGCGCCGCCGACATCGAGCACGACCGGTGCCGCCTGCCAGGCCGCCTTGAGGTCGGCCGGCGGTTCGACATAGGCAAGTGCGGTTCGATAGGTCTTCAATTCTCCGTCCAGTTCCGGAAACAGTTTTAGCACCCAGGCGCCTGCGGCGACGACGATGCGGTCGGCCTGCATCGTCTCGCCGCTTTCGAGCACGATGTGGCCGGCTTCGGCGTCGACCTCGACGACCTTGCTGTTTTCGTAGACATTGGCGCCGTTGGCGCGCAGCCACTTTGCCAGGCCGGACGCGATCTTGCGGCAATGCAGGGCGCCGCCTTCGGTCGAGAAATAGGCGTAGCGAAACGACCCGGCTTCCAGAAACGGCCAGCGTTTCACGGCTGCATCGGGCTCCAGCAGTTCGAACGGAAAATTGCCTTCTTCCAGGCCCTCGCGATATTCCTCGGCCTCGTCGCCGGGCTCGCGCGAAATGCAGACAAATCCTCTGGGATCGAGATGGTTTTCGCCGAGGTCGGCCCACATCTCGTCCCAGGCCTGGTAGGCTTCGGTGATCAGCCGGCCGTAGCCGGTCCCCGCGCGGTAAGCGCGGCGGATGATGCGGTGGTGGTCGCCCGAGGCGGCCAACGGGTTTGGGATCGGCCCCTGCTCGACGATCGAAACGCTGTGACCCGCCTTGACCAGCGACCACGCGGTCGAGAGGCCGGCAATACCCGCACCGACAACGATCACCTTCATCAAATCAGACTTTCCGCAGCCGGTCGGCTGGCTCAACGTATTGGATTGCGGGCGCCAACATACGGTCTGGAACCAGGCTGGCAAGCCGCGCTATTGGTCTGGCATGAGCAAATTGACGCCACCTGCCCTGGCCTTTGATCCAGCCACTCGACATCTGCGGCTCGACCCGCACGAGCCGGCTTTTTTTCAAAACCCTTATGATGCCTATGCTTTCCTCCACGGCCTATCGAATGCCTTCTTCTGGGAAGAATTCGGCTTCTGGTGCTTTGGCGGCTTCGACGACGTCAACCGGCTGCTGCGCGACCGCCGTTTCGGCCGCCAGAATCCGGCCGGCATTCCAGACAGTCGCGGTATCGGACAGGACCGTAGCCATCTCAGGGCTTTCGACGGCATCGAAGCCAATTCGATGCTGGAATTGGAGCCACCCGTGCACACGCGGCTCAGAACACTGGTGAACCGTGCCTTCGTCTCACGTCAGGTCGAACGGCTGCGGCCGCGCGTCGAAGCGCTCGCCAACGAACTGATCGACCGTTTCGACCCGGGCAAGACAGTCGACCTGCTGCCGGCCTTCGCGGCGCCCTTGCCGATCACCATCATTGCCGAAATGCTCGGCGTGCCGGTCGAGATGGGGCCGCAACTGCTCGACTGGTCGCACCAGATGGTCGCCATGTACATCCATGGCCGCACCCGCGAGATCGAAGAGACGGCCAACCGAGCCGCTGGCGAGTTCGCCGATTTCCTGCGCGGCTACGTCACCGAGCGCCGCAAGAACCCCGGCGACGACCTGCTGTCGCTGCTGATCTCGGCGCAAGAGGGCGGCCAGAAACTGTCGGAGGACGAGATGGTGTCCTCGACGATCCTGCTGCTCAATGCCGGTCATGAGGCGACCGTGCATCAGACCGGCAACGCCGTCCGTTCGATCCTTATGCAAGGCGGCGATGTCAGCCGCTTCTTCGGCTCACCCGAAGCGACCGCGGCAACGGTCGAGGAATGCCTGCGCTTCGATGCGCCGCTGCATATGTTCACACGCTACGCTTATCAGGAGATCGAACTCTCGCCCGGCATCGTCGTGCAGCCGGGCCAGACGATCGGGCTGCTGCTGGGGATGGCCAATCACGATCCGCGCGCCTTTGCAGTACCGCAAGCCTTCCGGCCCGATCGCGCGGACCAGAAGAACGTATCGTTCGGTGCCGGCATCCATTTCTGCATCGGCGCGCCGCTGGCCCGGCTCGAATTGCAGGTGTCGCTGAAAACCCTGTTCGAACGCCACCCAGAGCTGCATCTTGCCGAAACCCCAAGCTTCCGCGACACTTATCACTTCCACGGGCTGGAGACGCTTGCCGTCGGCTTCTGACGATCGCGAGCCAGGGGCTGCGATATGAGATTGTTTTCGATACGGGCGACGTTGTTTGCCCTGGCGCTGGCGTGCGCATTCCCTGAGATCGCGGCCGCCCAGCAGCAGCCGGAAAACATCCCGTGGCAAAACAGCATGGCCATCGCCCAGAAAATGGCGACGGTTCTGCTGGAGCGGCAGACCGGGTCGAAGGGCCTGCCGCCGACATCCTTTGCCATCGAGGTCGATCTCAACCTCGACGGTTTTCCGGAGATTTTCGCCTATCGCCATGCGCCCGGCTGTGATGGCACCAACTGCGGCAACTTCCTGTTTGTCCTGGAAGGCGACAGCTACCAGGAGGGTTCTCGGCGACATTCCGGGGGCGAGGCTGGTGCCGCAGGACAAGATCGGGCTCAGCGCCTTCAAGCGAAACGGTTTTCTTGACATGCAGTCCGACCAGATGACGATCGGCTGGGACGGCAAGCGCTATCTCGACGCCTCCGCCTTCCCGGCCTCGTCGCTCGACGGCGCGGCCTTCCTGGCGGCTTGCCAGAAAAGCAAATCCAACGAGCAGCCGGCGGAGGGCGAAGCCGAGCGCGTGAGCGCCGAATGCCAGTGCCAGCTCAACCGGTTTCAGGTAACCAGCCTCACGCAGGCCGATCTCGACATGTACACCGCGTCGCTGGCAGAAAACTTCGAATATCCGACGGGTGAAAAGTGGACGGCGCTGCTTGCCGTCCAGAACAGTGCCAAGGATGTCGGCACCGGCTGCGATGTCGCCAGCGGCAAGAACCAATGGCCGCCAGCCTATTTCAACCATGGCGACCAGCCGCAGCAGAAGTTGAGTTTTGACGGCTTTCTCGATGCCTGTCCGGCGCAGGATTTCATTCTCACCAACCACAAGATCGGATCACCGGACCGTGCGCTCACCCTGTGCGGCTGCCTCGCCCGCGAGATGCCGACGCAGGGCATCAGCCAGGAGGGACTCGATCTCATGGTGCAGTATTATCGCGACGAGATCTCCGACGCGGACATCGAGGCGCAGGACGCCGACGTGCTGACTTTCCACGACAAGGCCTCGGAAGCCTACCTTAGCCAGTTTCCGGCGAAGTAGACAAACCGGCACGCTGGCGACAGACCGAGGAGCCGAGATAGCCGGGACAATGAAATTCGGATTCTTGCGGGAAACCTCTATTGGAGGCCGATACTTTCCCTCAAATGCTAAATACCAGCAGTATCGTCGAGGCCACCGCAAAAACCGCCAACGTTGGAAAGAACACTATCGCCAACCAAAATCTCTTCGGGTGCATTTCTCGCAGGTAGACCCTACCGGGCGCAGGATAGATTCCTGATTTGATCGCTGGAAACACAACTGAAATGCAAAAATTTATGATCCAGACATCCGCAAATATACAAGCAATAGTGACAGCTATTTTATATGCATCCATACCTAATTGTACTGGAATTTCAAACTAGCGCAAGCTCTCCGCTGTTATTGTTCATGAAAGCGATCAGAGCTTGATCACATACTCCTTGCGAGTCGTTTCAAGCACTTCCCAGCTGCCCTTGAAGCCGGGCCTGAGCACAAAACTGTCGCCGGCCTTGACGGTGCGCGCCTGCCCATCGTCCTCCGTCACCACCGAAACGCCGGACAGGATGTGGCAGAACTCCCATTCGTCATAGGCGATGCGCCATTTGCCGGGGGTCGATTCCCAGATGCCGGCGTAGAGGCCGCCCTCCCGCTCCTCGACATTCCAGGTGCGGAATTTGGGATCGCCCGAGATCAGCCGATCCGGCGCCGGCGCGCCAGATTCGGGTTCGACGCTGTCGGTCGATATCGTCAAGTAGTGCACGGACAAGACTTGTTCTCCATGAAAGAGCCGGCAATCCGCCGGCTCACCCCCACGCCGGCGCTGCGCGCCGACCCTCCCCACAAGGGGGAGGGTAAAAGAATCAGACCTTGGCGAGCGCCTGTTCGAGGTCGGCGACGATGTCGTTGACGTCCTCGATGCCGATCGACAGCCGCACCGTGTCCGGTCCTGCGCCAGCCTTGACCTTCTGCTCGTCGGATAGCTGGCGGTGCGTGGTCGAGGCCGGGTGGATGACCAGAGACTTGGTGTCGCCGACATTGGCCAGATGCGAGAACAGTTCGAGCGCCTCGACGAATTTGACGCCGGCGTCATAGCCGCCCTTCAGCGCGAAGGTGAACACGGCGCCGGCGCCAAGTGGTGAGTACTTCTTCTGCAGTGCATTGTTCTTGTCCGAGGGCAGGCCGGGGTAGTTCACCGACGCGACCTTGGGATGATTGGACAGCCAGGCAGCAACCGTCACGGCGTTATCGCAGTGGCGCTGCATGCGCAGCGGCAAGGTTTCCAGGCCGGTCAGGATCAGGAATGCGTTGAACGGCGAGATCGCCGGGCCGAGGTCGCGCAGGCCAAGCACGCGCGCGGCAATGGCGAAGGCGAAATTGCCGAAGGTTTCGTGCAGAACGAGGCCGCCATATTCAGGGCGCGGTTCCGACAGCATCGGGTATTTGCCCGATTTCGACCAGTCGAAGGTGCCGCCGTCGACGATGGCGCCGCCGATCGAATTGCCGTGACCGCCGATGAATTTGGTCAGCGAATGGACGACGATGTCGGCGCCATGCTCGATCGGCCGGATGAGGTAGGGCGAGGCCAGTGTGTTGTCGACGATCAGCGGCAGGCCGTGCTTGCGCGCGATGTCGCAGAT
>NZ_RZQE01000353.1:0-6246 GCF_004022955.1 Mesorhizobium sp. M7A.F.Ca.US.002.01.1.1
ATACCGACATAGCCTTCACGGTTGCCGGCGGCACGCTGCGGGCGCCGCCGGTCAGCCTGGAAAATCCAGCGGCGACCTTGTCCGCCGACATCACGGCGGATCTCAACGCGGCCACGGTGTCGGCCAAGGGTGCGATCACTTATCAGCCTGGCGACGAGGCGCTGGTCGGCTCCGAGCCGGTTGTGAATTTCACCGCCGAGGGGCCGTTCGGCGCGGTCAAACGAGCATTCGACAGTGAGCCGCTGGCGCAGTTCCTGACCCAGCGCGCGCTGGAGAAGGAGCAGCAGCGCGTCGAGGCGATGCAGGCCGCGCTGCTCGAGAAGCAGCGGCTGCGGCGCGAAGTGCGCTATTACGCTGCGCTGCAGGATGCTCGCGACAAGGCGGCCGAGGAATTGCGCCGGCAGGAGGAAGCAGCGCGGCTCAAAGCCGAAGCTGACGCCAAGGCCAAGGCCGAAGCGGATGCACAGGCTCAGGCTGAGGCGGACGCAAAGGCTCAGGCCGACGCGAAGGCGAAAGCCAAGGCGGACGCAGATGCCAAAGCCAAGGCCGATGCCGAAGCGAAGGCGGCTGCCGAAAAGCAGGCCGCCGACGAGGCGGCCAAAGCGCAGGCCGAGCAGGAGCGGCAGAAGGCGGAAGAGGCGATGCGTATTGCCTCGCAGGAAAAGGCAAGGCTCGAAGCCGAACGCAAGGCCGCGCAGCCTCCGAAGGTGGAGCGGGCGCCGCTGCCGCAGGCCAACGACAATCCGCCGCCGGCCAAGCCGAAGTCCAATCCGTTCACGATCGACAATCTGCTGAAGTCGCTGCAGTAGCGAAAGTTGGAGGTCTCATGACGACTTTGAGCCGTCCTGACTTAAGCGATATTCACCGGGGCGATTGGGTGGATCGCCGATTGCCGTCCGCATGGCGACCATATACGCGACTGGCGCGGCTGGATCGCCCTGTAGGGATATGGCTGACGCTTTTTCCTTGCTGGGCTGCGCTGATACAAGCGTCGCACGGTTTCCCGGACTTTCTGGAACTGGCTGTCTTCTCTCTCGGCGCTTTGCTGATGAGAAGCGCCGGCTCCACGGTCAATGACATTGCGGACCGCAAGTTTGACGGCCATGTCGAGCGGACTCGCTTCCGGCCGCTGGCGAGCGGACAGATGGGCGCCCTGCAGGCCTTTGTCTTTCTGACCGTTGAGCTTGCACTCGCGGCTGCCCTGCTGTTTTTTCTAACTCCCTACACGCGCCTGGTCGCTATCTGCGTTCTGCCGCTCGTGTTCATCTATCCGCTGTGCAAGCGTTTCACCCATTGGCCCCAGGCCGTGCTGGGCGCGGCGTTCAACTGGGGGATGCTTATGGCATGGGCCGAGGTCGCAGGACATATCCCGGTGGGAGCATTGCTTATGTGGGCCGGAGCCATCGCATGGCAGATCGGTTATGACACCGTCTATGCCTACGTTGACGTGAAAGACGACACCCGCCTCGGGCTGAAATCGACAGCGATCTTGTTCGGCCGGCATGGCAAGACCTGCATTGGCCTTTTCTATGCTCTGACGGTTGGCGCGTGGTCGCTTGGAGGTTGGTTGTTGGGCATGTCGCTGCCTTACGCCATTGGAATGCTGGTGGTCGCCGCGCAGCTTGGCTGGCAGACCTGGCGGATTGACCTTGCCCGTCCGGAGGTGAATTTTCGTCTGTTCCTGGCAAATATCCTGACAGGCGTGCTGCTGGCCTTGGCAGCCTTCATCGGAACATGGTGAGCAGGCTCATTAAGGTGGCGGAGCTTCATTACGGTCTCGATCGAGCAGCCGCCGCAGCATCGGTTCGATACGTGACAGTTCGTCGAGATGCGCCGCCGACAGCTCGGCCAGGCAATCGTCGGCGCGCTCGGTCAGTTGCAGCAGCACGCGGCGATGGTCGTCCTTGTCCTGATCCCTTGTGACCAGCCCTGCCTCGCCGAGACGGTTGACCAGTTCGACGGCGCTGTGGTGGCGAATGCGCAGGCGTTCCGCGAGATCGCCAACCGTCACCGGGCCGCCGCCGGGGAATCCCTTGATCGCCAGCAGCGCCTGATGCTGGCGCGGGGTCAGGCCGGCGTCTTCCGCCTGGACCTGGCTGAATTCGAGGAACCGGCGGATCAGGTAGCGAAACTCCGACAGCCGCTGGTAATCGGCCTGGCTGATGGCGGGACGTTGTTCTCGTGGCTGCGACATATCAGACATGTGTTCGTTTTCCGGCGAAAGCTCAAACGGATTTCGGGCGAAACCGGCTTGAATATTTATATCGTGTTACGATACATAGCCACCGACAAACCCGGCTGGCCGCTTCGACCGTGCCGCATCCCAGACATACGGCCGCCGCCAGGAAGCAACTGCCATGAAGACCCATCATTCGAACCCGGAGCACCTGCGCGATTTCACCACGGATCCCAGGGTGCTGCTCGTCGCCGCCATTGCCGTGGTGGTGGCGACAGCCGGGTTGTTTGCCGGCATCGCGCTTTTGAAGCTGATCCGGCTTGCCACCAACATCGCCTATTTCGGCCAATTCTCGCTTGCCGACCTGAAGCTCGAGAACACGCCGCTTGGGCTTGCCGCAGTCCTAGTTCCGGTGATCGGTGCGCTGATCATCGGCCTGATGGCGCGCTATGGCAGCGAGAAGATCCGCGGCCACGGCATTCCCGAAGCCATCGAGGCGATCCTGCTCGGGCGCTCGAAACTCGACGCCAAGGTGGCGATCCTGAAGCCGCTGTCGTCGGCGATCTCGATCGGTTCCGGCGGACCGTTCGGCGCGGAAGGACCGATCATCATGACAGGCGGCGCGATCGGCTCGCTGATCGCACAGATGCTGCCGGTCAGCGACAACGAGCGCAAGACCCTGCTGGTGGCTGGTGCGGCAGCGGGCATGACCACGGTGTTCGGAACACCGATCGCCGCCATCATGCTGGCGGTCGAACTGCTGCTATTCGAATGGACCCCGCGCAGCTTCATTCCGGTGGCGGTCGCGGCCGTTATCGCCGAGGTCGAGCGCACCATGCTGCATCTGCCCGGGCCGATCTTTCCGTTTCAGGGCGGCATGGAGGTGTCTTTTGTCGGCCTTGCCGGCTGGGTGGCGATCGGCGTTTGTGCAGGACTTCTGTCGGGACTGCTGACGCAGATGGTCTACGCCTGCGAGGACGGTTTTCAGAAGCTGCCGATCCACTGGATGTGGTGGCCGATGCTTGGCGGCCTGGTGGTCGGCATAGGCGGGCTGATCGAACCGCACGCGCTCGGTGTCGGCTATGACAACATCACCGACATGCTGGATGGCCGCACCGTCGCGACGGCGGCACTCCTGCTGCTGGTGGTCAAGGCGATCATCTGGTCGGTAGCGCTCGGCTCGGGAACGTCGGGAGGTGTGCTGGCGCCGCTGTTGATCATGGGCGGGGCTATGGGCGCTGTGCTCGCCGGCGTTCTGCCTGCCGCGGATCCGGGTTTCTGGGCGCTGCTGGCAATGGCCGCCACCATGGGCGGCACGATGCGCGCGCCGCTGACCGCCACGTTCTTCGCCGTCGAACTGACCGGCAACACACATATGCTGGTGCCGCTGATTGCCGCCTGCGCCGCGGCGCATGCCGTGACCGTGCTTCTGATGAAGCGTTCGATCCTGACCGAAAAGATCGCCAGAAGGGGACACCATCTGGTTCGCGAATACCGTGTCGACCCTTTCGCCCTGACCCGGGTGCGCGAGGTGATGACGTCGCAGGTCGAAAGCGTGCCGGCGACGATGACGCTGCATGGCGCAGCAGCCTTCCTGACGGCGCCGGAAACACGGCATCCGAGTTTCCCGGTGGTCGACGAGAACGGTCAGGTGCTGGGCCTCATCGATCCGCCGGCGATCTTGCGCTGGAGACGCGCCGGCACGCACCGCACCACCACGCTTGGCGCGTTGCTGGCCGGCAGCAAGGTGACGCTGGCCTATCCGGACGAATATCTCGAAGGTCTCTCCGACAAGCTGCTGATGGCCAACGTCTCCCATCTGCCCGTCGTCACTCGCGAAGGCTCGTTGCTGGTCGGCTATGTCGGCTGGAAGGATCTGATGCGCGTGCGGTCCAGGAAACAGGCCGAGGAGCGCGAGCGTTCGACCTTGCTTGGCTTTGGCACCAGACGCAGGAAAAAGGACGACGCGGTCGAAAGCCTTTAGATACTCTCTCCTCGCTTCGCCCACTCCAGCACATGGAGCCTCAACGCCGAGGACAGGTTGGTGTCGCGGGGCCGCGTCTCGTCGACTTCGGCGACAAGAGCAGCGAGCGTCAGCTCCCTGGTCGCCGCGATCGCGACGAGGTCGTCATAAAAGGGCTTTTCAAGCGAGTAGCTGGTGCGGTGGCCGCGAATGGTCACCGAACGCTTTTCGACCGGGCTCATTGACGGCCGGGGTCGCCGGGCTTTTCACGACGATGCCCGGCAACGAATTTTTCGCTCTTGTCGGCGGCGACGCGGTCGCGTTCCTTTTCGGCCTTGGAGCGGCCGTGCAGCGCGCGGTTCTGTTCGGCGGCGCGCAGCTTTTCGTCCCGCGCCTTCTGCTTGCGGGCCTGGCGGAGATTGACGATTTCGGCCACGGCGTGAGTCGCCGGCCTATTTCTTGCGGAAGGCGTCGAGCGAGACCACTTCGGCGCCCTTGGTAGCGGCGTCCGCGGCCGCGGGCTTCTTCTCCGCCTCGGCGGCGGCCTTCTTCTCGGCCTTCGGCTTTTTCTCGGAGACGATGGTCAACGGCTCCGGAGTTGGCGCAGCCGGTTCATCGGCTGCCGCACCATCCGTCTTGACGTCGAATTCGAGTTCGAAATTGACCGAGGGATCATAGAAGCCGCGCACGGCCGAGAACGGGATTTCGAGTTTTTCCGGCACATCGGAGAAGGACAGGCCAACCTCGAAGCCGGTATCGGTCACCTTCAGGTCCCAATACTGGAACTGAATGACGATGGTCATCTGCTCGGGATAGCGCTCGCGCAGCCGCGAAGACACGCGTACGCCCGGCGCGCCGGTCAGGAAGGTGATGAAGAAGTGGTGGTTGCCGGGGAGGCCGGTGCGCGCGACCTCGGCCAGGACCTTGCGCATGACGCCGCGCAACGCCTCCTGGGCCAGAATGTCGTAGCGGATGTGGTCGTCGGCCATGTGGCGGTCGGGTTCCGTTGAATCGTCCGCATAGCTGTAATCAAGCTTGAGCGCGGCGTAAACCGCATATAGATCACCCTCGCGCGGAAGCGAAGACTATTGCCAGCGATTTGATCGCTCAGGCGCTGGCGAGCGCGCTTTGCTTTTCGGACGATGCCGCGGAGCGGCGCTTGCCGAAGGCGCGCAGGAAGGTACGCACGCCATTGGTCGCGGATCGCAGCACCTCGTCCTCGCGCGGCGAGCCGCCAAGCATGAAGGTGGTCTGCAGTTCGGCATTGACGAGGCCAAGGAACTGGCGTGCCGCCACGTCCGGGTCCTCGATCGTGAGATAGCCGCCATAGGCGAGGCGGGCGAAGCGGGCGGCGATTGCCGGCCATGTCCTGCCCGGTCCCTGTTCGCGCCATTCGGCAAACAGTTCGGGATAGCGCTCGCCTTCGGTCTGGATCAGCTTGCGCAGGAATTTTCCATCGCGGTTGCAGATGCAATTCTGATTCAAGCGCACCGCAAAGCCGATCAGGTCGGCTTCGAGATCCCCCGGCTGATCGGGGAAGGTGGCAATGGTGGCGAAGATTCCGGCATTGCAACGTTCGGTCAGATCACGGACCACAGCGACGAACAGTTTTTCCTTGTCGCCGTGATGGTTGTAGATGGTCTGGCGCGAGACGCCGGCTTCGGCGGCGATCAGGTCGATGTTGGCGCCGGCGAAACCTTCGCGGCAAAACACGGTGGCGGCGGAGTCGACGATCGACAGGCGCTTGGCCTCATGACCGCGTGGCGGGAAAATGTCAGGAGAAACGTGCAGCTTCATAAAAAACTATATAGAGGCGATTGACGATTTAGACAAGAGTGTCTAAATTTGTGGACACAAGATTAAGAGATTTCGCATGAGAGAGACGAACAGAACTCGCTCTCGAGGTGTCGGAATCTGACGGGATGGAACGTCCTAGGTTAGACGTCGCCTGGCGGCGGCAACCAGATTTGAAAGAAGCCTCTATCATGAGTCCCAAATTCCTCCGCATCGCGGTCGTGCTCGGCTTGTTGTCCGCCATCGGCCCGTTCGCCATCGACATGTATCTGCCCGCGCTGCCGTCGATCGGCGCCGATCTGCATGCCGGCAC
>NZ_RZQE01000354.1:0-6232 GCF_004022955.1 Mesorhizobium sp. M7A.F.Ca.US.002.01.1.1
GTTGGCCAGCTTGCCTTCGGCGCGTCCGCGTCTGCGCTCTTCGCCAGCGTCGAGGAAATCGGTTACCCGCCGCTGTTCCTGTCGTTCAACGCCTATACGCTGCGCGCCGAGGCGGCCTACAAGGCCACCGATGGTTCGACGCTCGGCGTGGCCTTGGGTGCGCAGTTCCTGCGCGGCGCCGATAACATCTACCAGCGCTGGCGTCCGACCTGGCAAGTCACCTTCGGCAAGCCTCTGCCGCACGGCTTCGAGCTGCGCGGCACCTATTTCGGCCGCTACGAAACGTCCGAAACCGACGACCCCCTGGCTTCGTGGCTGCAGCGCGCGGAACTGGAACTTGGCATGAAGGTGCGCGAAAACCTCGGCATCGCTTCCGGCATCTTCTATGAGCTCAAGGACAATTTGCTCTACGAGAACCAGGAGCGCCGCAAGGGCGTCTATGCCGAAGCGACGTACAACGCGACCAAATCGATGGCCATTGTCGTTCGCGTCGACGTTTCCGAGACCTTCAAGACCGTGATCGACGAGCGCGAACACACGGTCGATGCATTTGTGGGCCTGCGGGCGAAGATCTAGCTCATTCCCGCGCTTGACTGGGTAGGCCCACAAGCGGAGGCAGGAGGGTGTTGAAGACCCTCCTGCCCACGACACGTGACATAAGGATGCCCGTGACTTTCCTGCTCAGTGACGGCCGCCCAGCTTGTAGCTGTTGCCGCCAAGGACATTGACGCCGATACCGCTGAGAACGCCGGTAAGGACGTTGGTCTTGTTGCCGTTCAGAATGCCCTGGACGACATTGCCGCTCAGGATGTTGTTGCCACTCAGGATGCCATTGAGCGCGGTCACCTGGCCGACACCGATGGACGGCGACACATTGATCAGGCTACCCGAGCTACCTCCCCAGCCGCCGGCATAGGCGCCGACAGTCGAGAACGAAACCATAGCAGCGGTGAGTACAAAAGCGAACTTCTTCATGACTTCTCTCCATTGTTGCTAGTAGTGTTTTCTTCGACTTCTTACGACTTACCCCCGAAACGAGTAGTGCATTTTGCCGAAAGTCTTGCAACCTTGGAGTGTTTAATTTCACGGATACAATCCGTTTTCCATTTCTTAACTTTAATATTTTACGTTAAGAAAATTGGTTACCGTCGACGTCTTGAGCTGGTCAGACGGCGTCGTTTTCCCAACGATCGAGGAATGCTTCGATCGGCATTGCCTGCATGTCGGGAACCGCTCTGGCGAGCTTTTCGACCGGCCAGTTCCACCAGGCGAGAGCTTCGATCCGCGCCGCGATATCCGGAGCGAAGCGTGGCCGGAGAGCCTTCGCCGGCACGCCGGCGACGATCGCGTAGGGCGGCACATCACGCGTCACCACTGCGTTGGCGCCAACCACCGCGCCATTGCCGATGGTGACCCCGGGCATGATCACCGCGCCGTGGCCGATCCAGACATCATGGCCGATGGTCACGGCTTTCGCCTGCCGCCGTTCGCGGAAGGCGGCATCGACGCCCAGCCAGCGAAAATACTCGTTCGGCCGGTAGCTGAGCTTGTGCTGGGTCAGCCGCTCTATGGGATGCTCCAGCGCATTGATGCGGCTGTTGGCGGCGATCGAGCAGAATTTGCCGATCGTCGTGTAGATCGCTTCCGAATGGCGTTCGAAATAGGAGAAGTCGCCGACGGTGACCTCGCGAAGCACCACCCGCTCGCCGATCGAGGCATAACGCCCAAGCTTGCACGCCTTCAACTCCGCGGTCGGATGGATGCGTGGCTCGGGGTCTTTCGGGACGAGATCTTCGGAACGGTCCATGCCGGCGGCTTTACCCCTAGGCGATTGGTCCCGCAAGCGGGGCCAATCGTCCGTCAGATCGTTTCCCGGCAAGGATTCGCCCAGGCGATTGGTCCCGCAAGCGGGGCCAATCGTGCGCCCGGGAAGGAACTGAATCGCCTATTGCGGCTTGCCTTTGCTCCACACCACGTTCTGGCCGTAGAGCGGCACGGTGGTGACCGACATTTTCGCCGAGCCGTTCTGCACCTGGCGCGAATGCGAGAGATAGATCAGCGTCTCGTTGGCCTTGTCGTAGATACGGTTCACCACCTGCTTCTTCCAGATCAGGCTGATGCCTTGCTTGAACACTTCCTCGCCGCCCTCGCTCATGTCGATGTCGCCGATGGTGATCGGGCCGGTCTGGCGGCAGGAGATCGAGGAATCGGACGGATCCTCGAACCAGTTGCCCTTGTGCAGGCGATCGATGATGCCGCGATCGAAATAGGAGACGTGACATGTCACGCCCTCCACCTTGGGGTCCTTGATCGCCTCGACGATGATGTCGTTGCCGAGCCAGTCGACGCCGACCTTGCCGACTTCATCGGCCACGGCGGCCCCGGCACCTAGGACAACGCACGCGGCCAAGGCACCGCCGATCAGTCTTCGCCCAATCAGTCCGTGCCCAATCAGTCGTTGCAAGGGACCCTCCTGCGGTTCGAGTTGCCGGTCACAGGTGGGGCGAGCGGCCCGGCTTTGCAAGCAGATAGGTCGACACCGCAGCGGTTGCGGCAACGCGGCACTTTGCCTGTGCGGGGCCGAACCGCTAAGACTGTCGCACAGGCGCGGCATTGAGCCGGCGCGACGATTTCTGCAGACGGACTTTTCTGATGATGCGTTCTATCCTGGTCGGTATTCTCGTCCTGATGGCGGCCGGCATCGGCTGGCTGACTTTCGACTGGTATCGCGGCCACTATGGCGGCGAGCCATTCGGGGCCGCCTTTACTCTGGTCGACCAGAAAGGCGCGCCGATCACCGAAGCCGCCTTCCGGGGCCAGCCCAGCGTCGTCTTCTTCGGCTTCACCCATTGCCCCGAGGTCTGCCCGACCACGCTGTTCGAACTGGCCGGCTGGCTGAAGACGCTCGGCGACGACGGCAAGAACCTGCACGCCTATTTCGTATCGGTCGATCCGGAGCGCGACACGCCTGAGGTGATGAACGCCTATGTCAGCAATTTCTCCGACCGTATCGTCGGCATCACGGGCGCTCCGGACAAGGTCCATGCCATGGCCAAGTCGTTCGGCATCTATTGGAAGAAGGTCGACACGGGCGACGGCGACTACACGATGGATCATACCGCCTCGGTGCTGCTGCTCAACGCCAAGGGCGATTTTGCCGGCACAATCGCCTACGGCGAAAGCGCCGATACGGCCATCGCCAAGCTGAAGCGGCTGGCGGCGAAAGGCTGATTACCATTTCATGACCCAGACGCGCCTTTACTTCACCACCGGAAAGATCGAGTCCGTCAGCATTTTCGCGGCGCTTGAGGCGGCCTTCGAGGAAGAGGGGCTGCCGATCGCCGTGCTGGAGGTCGACGAGGACAAGGACATCCACGAAGTATCGCTCTATGCCGATGGCGACGTCGATGCGGTCGAGACCCGCTTGAAGGACATCCTTGCCGGCCTTTCCCTGTCGAAGCCGATCGAGCGCGAGCCCCTGCCCGACATCGACTGGGTGGCGCATTCGCTGGAAGAGCTGAAGCCGGTGCGTGCCGGACGTTTCTTCGTCCACGGCGCACATGACCGCAGGAAACGCCACAGCGGCGAACTCGCCATCGAAATCGAAGCCGGCCTCGCCTTCGGCACCGGCCATCACGGCACCACCGCCGGCTGCCTGGAAATGCTGGAAAGAGTGGTCCGGCGCGAACACCCGCGCAATGCGCTCGACCTCGGCACCGGCAGCGCGGTACTGGCGATCGCCGTCGCCAAGCTGGCGCACATTCCGGTGCTGGCCACCGACATCGATCCGGTGGCGGTGCGGGTGGCTGCCGCCAATGCGCGGCTCAACCACGTCAAGGCACTGGTGGAAACAGCAACCGCGCCCGGCTTTCACCATCCGATCTTCGGCAAGCGCGCGCCCTTCGATCTGATCGTCGCCAACATATTGGCGCGGCCGCTGATGCGGCTGGCGCCGCAAATGGCCCATCATATCGCACTTGGCGGCTCGATCGTGCTGTCGGGCATCCTCGAGCGCCAGCGGGACGCGGTCATCTCGGCCTATGTCGGCCAGAATTTCCGCCATGTCAGAACCTTGCACCGCGAGGGCTGGGTGACGATCCACCTGAAGCACTAGACCGGCACCGACCGAGCCTGGACCAAATTCCCCCAGTTGTCAGTCCGGCGATGCTGTAGCAGGTTGCACGCAGCCGGAAATCGATTCCGATTTCCGCGACCGTACGTTACGGTTGCGCGGACTGCAGGAGACCCGCCATGTTCCAGACCTTCGATTCCGCGGGCGACCCGGCCGTCGGCGAACCGCGCGTGGCGCTGCTGCGCCAATGGCTTGAAGCCAACGGGCTGGACGGCTTCATCGTCCCGCGTGCCGACGAGCATCAGGGCGAATATGTCGCCGATCGTTCGGCGCGGCTGAAATGGCTGACCGGCTTCAGCGGCTCGGCCGGCGTCGCCATCGTCCTGCGCGATCGCGCCTTCGTCTTTGTCGACGGGCGCTACACGCTGCAGGTGCGCAGCGAGGTCGATCTCGACGTCTTTTCGATCGAAAGCCTGGTCGACAATCCCCCGGCAGTCTGGCTGAAAGACAATCTCGGCAAGGGCGCACGACTCGGCTTCGATCCATGGCTGCACACGATCAGCGAGGTCAAGGCGCTGCAGGCCTCAGTCGACAAGAACGGCGCCGTACTGGTGCCGCTCGACAAAAACCCGATCGACATCATCTGGAAGGATCAGCCCGACGCGCCGGTGGCCCCGGTCGAGCTCCACCCGATCGGCTTTGCCGGCGAGCTCGCCAAGGACAAGCTGGCGCGGCTGGCGGCGGCGATCGCCAAGGACGGCGCCACCCATGCGGTGCTGACCGACCCCTCCTCCATCGCCTGGGCCTTCAACATCCGTGGCGGCGACGTGCCGCACACGCCGCTGGCGCTCGGCTTCGCCATCCTCGCCGCCGATGGGTCGCACCAGCTTTTCATGGATAAGCGCAAATTCTCGCGCCAGGTCGCCGCCTACCTAACCCAGCTCGCCGAGCCGCATGAGCCCGGCGAATTCGAAGCCGCGATCACAGCGCTTGCCAAGAGTGGCGCGAAAATCGCGCTCGACCCGGTGCTGGCGGCTGACCGGCTGCGCATGCTGGTCGAGGACAATGGCGGCGCCGTCATTGCAGCAGCAGATCCTGCCCGAATCCCGCGCGCCACCAAGAACCAGGCCGAGATCAACGGCTCGCGCGCCGCGCATCGCCGTGACGGTGCGGCCGTGGCGAAATTGCTGTGCTGGCTGGAGCGGCAAAAACCCGGCTCGCTCGACGAGATCGCTGTCGTCACCAGGCTGGAGGAACAGCGCCGGCGGACCGGCGAGGAAACCCAGATGCCGCTGCGCGACGTCTCCTTCGACACCATTTCGGGCGCCGGCCCGAACGGCGCCATCATGCATTACCGCGTGTCGCGCGCCACCAGCCGCAAGCTGCAGGCCGGCGAGCTGTTCCTGCTCGATTCCGGCGCGCAGTATCAGGACGGCACCACCGACATCACCCGCACCGTGCCGATCGGCCAGCCGACGCAGGAGATGCGCGAACGCTTCACCCTGGTGCTGAAAGGCATGATCGGCATTTCCACCTTGCGCTTTCCCGCCGGCACGCGCGGCTCCGAGATCGATGCCGTCGCGCGCATGGCGCTGTGGAAGCACGGCTGCGACTTCGCCCACGGCACCGGCCATGGCGTCGGCTCGTATCTGGCCGTGCATGAAGGCCCGCAGCGTATCGCCCGCACCGGCACCGAAAAGCTGCTCGAAGGCATGATGCTGTCCAACGAGCCCGGCTACTACAAGGAAGGCTCCTACGGCATCCGCATCGAGAACCTGATCCTGGTGACGCCGGCGCAAGAGATCGAGGGCGGCGACATCGCCATGCACGGCTTCGAGACGCTGACGCTGGCGCCGATCGATACCAGGCTGGTGCAGTCGGACCTTCTGACGCGTGACGAGCTGCATTGGCTGGACTCGTACCACGCGCGCGTGCTGGCCGAAATCGGCCCGATGCTCGACGGCGAAACGCTGGCCTGGCTGGAGAAGGCCACCGCGCCGCTGCCGCACGACGCGAAGATCTGATTTTCTGAGGCGCCGAGGGCGTGGCGGAATTCAGGTCAGGACGAGCCGAAAACGATGGGTTCCGTGAACCGGAGCGGAGCGTACTTTTGGGTACGTGAGCTCAGTTCTACCGCGACGCGGTAGAACGGGGAAGCGC
>NZ_RZQE01000355.1:0-6230 GCF_004022955.1 Mesorhizobium sp. M7A.F.Ca.US.002.01.1.1
GTGGTTAGGCCGACCGGCAGGTTGTCCCAGGATTTTACCGGCAGACGGCCGGCCTCTCGCACGCTGAAGGCCTTTTCGATGGCGTGGACGTCCTCTGTCGAAATCGGTTTCATCGTCGAAACAGACGTTGCTGTTGCCTTGAAAACCGCGCCTGCCTGGAAGGGCGTCGTTCCGGTGGTTATCTGAATATGCAAGGGCGTGATATCCGCATCCTTGTACATAAATAAAGCGACGCCGTTATGGCTCTCGCCGCCTTCCACGGGATTCATAAGTGCAAGTGGGAACGACGCGCGCGTCCAGCCCGGCGGATCATTCGGCTCCGACCAAACTTTTCCGGGCTGTACCAAGATCTGCCAATAGGACCCAGCTCCCGTGGGCTTGAAGTCCCCCAGGATTTCTTGTGAAGAGGGTACGAGCGTGCTTCCGACGGTCGTGAAACTGATTTCGAAAGCAGGAAATGCATGCAGGTCCTTGCCATTTACCGGTGCAAGCTTGTCGCTACTCACCATGCTTACCTCGGCAAAAGCGAGATGTCCGCTAAATGGCTTCACTGCGGCGACAGAATCCTTTGAGGAAACGAAGTCGTCGTTGGAGCGCAGTTGTAGCGTTGCGCTAGATTTCACATCTTGAACCGCAATTGGTGGCGCCTTTAGATCACCAGCAGTGACGGTAATGGTCGACGACGCGATCCCAAGTGCTACAAAAGCAAATCTCGATCTCATTTTAGATCCTCCTTGTTCCCGTTATTGGCATCGTTTCAGGGCTGCTAAGCCTTCAAAGCGAGTTGGGATCGCGCTGAAGCTGGGCTCGCGACAGTGGCGCCGAGGCTTTCCAGGAGCCATTTCGCTTTCTCGACGAGTTCGGCATTGCTCTTCACAAGCTCGGTCTTCGACATGCGGATCGTGTCCTCCATGCCGATCCGCACATGGCCGCCGAGCAGGTAGGACTGCATCAGCATCGGATAAGCGGCGCGACCGATGCCGAAACCTGTCCAGATGGCGTCTCGTGGCAGCATGTTGCGGGCGAACATCATGGTCTCCGGCGTCGTCGCGAAGCCATATTTCACGCCGAGCACAAGACTTACGAGCGGAGGGCCGCGAAACACGCCGCTTGCGAGAAAGTCGTTGAGGAGATTGATGTCTCCGCTATCGAAAAGCTCGAACTCCGGCCGGACCCCACAGTCGTAGATGATCTCCGCCATCTTCTTGACGTTGGGTGGAGTGTTGATGACGACCTCGCTGCCGAAAGTCATCGTATTGAGGTCCAAGGTGCAGATGTCCGGCCGTAGATCGCGGATGTGCTCGACGCGACGTTCGGCGGTCACGAAATTCGTCCTGGGACCAGCGATCTTGGGATCCTCTTCTCCAGGCTGGAACCGGCCACCAGGTCCGGTGGTGATATTCAGGATCACCTCCGTATTCTTGGCGCGGATCAGACGAACGAGTTCGCGGTAATGATCGAGTTCCATCGACGGCCGACCGTCGGGATGGCGAACGTGAAGATGCAGAATCGCCGCGCCTGCATCGGCGGCCTCAAGCGCCGAGGCCGCGATTTGTTCCGGCGTCACCGGCAGATTGGCGTTGTCTTCCGGCCTCGTCAGGCTACCGGTCACGGCGCAAGTGATGATGGTGTCCTTCGACATGAGGCTTCTCTCTCAGCTTGCGGGGATGGCAGTGGCGGCGATCTCGACGAGAAGGCCATCGTCGATGAGCGCTCCCGCCTGGACCATCGTCGTTGCCGGTCGAATGTCGCCGAAGATCGCGCCGTGAGCTCTGCCGACGGCTTCCCAATCGTTCATGTTGCGAAGGAAGATACGCGTCTCGACGACATCGTCGATCGAGGCGTCGAGTTCGCGCAGGGCAGCGCCGATGCGCTCCAGAACCACGATGGTTTGTTGTTCTGCGTCACCGGGGTGAAGTGCGCCATCGGGTCCGGAGGCGGAGGTGCCTGATACGACAATGATGCTTCCGGCACGGACGGCCCGGGAATAACCGATAGCCGCGCCCCACTTGTTGTTCACGTCGACCCTGGCCCTTTTCATGTGCCGCTCCTTGGCTGTCCTGGATTTTCCTGCCGCGATCATGATGCGAAAGGCAGCAATGCCCGGTCGAATGCCCCCACTATCTCGTCGATATCCGCATCTTCCATGGCGGTGGAGAACGCCATCAACCCATTGCCTGCAATGATCACGCCTTCGTCGAACAACACCTTGGCGAGGGCCGAAACCCGCGCGGCACCATCCGCCGCGGCAAATGTGGATCGGTAGTCGCTCAACGGAGCGTCCGTCAGGTGCACACGCCGCAGCGAACCCAGTCCGGTAACCTGCCCCTTGATCCCGTGTCGGGCGAAACAGGTATGAATACCCTGGTCGAAGCGATCACCGAGGGCCTCGAGCTTCTCGAATGCGGCGGGGGTCAGTTCCTCCAGAGCGGCTATCCCTGCCGACATGGACATGGGATTGGCACTGAATGTCCCGCCATGCGGCACCGCGGGCTGGCCCTTGCTTGGATCAAACACCGACATCACTTCCGCACGGCCGCCGATGGCGCCGATCGCAAAGCCGCCGCCGATAATCTTGCCGAGCGTGGTGAAATCCGGATCGATGTCGAAACGGCCCTGCGCACCGTTGTAGCCAAGGCGAAAGGTGATGACCTCGTCGAGGATCAGCAGCGCCCCGAGCTCGCGCGTAACCCTCCGCAGCATCGCCAGATACTCGGGCTTTGCCGGCACCAGCCCTGCGCGATTGGGCATGACATCGACGAGCACGGCCGCGAGGCTGTTGCCGCTGGCGCGAAGGATTGCCTCGGCTACAGGCGTGTTGTTGAAGGGAATGACGACGACATCGTCGAGCACGCCCTGGGGTGTCCCCTTGGCGGTCGGCACTGATCCCGGCCTGTCGATATCACCCCAGGTGGCGGGGCTGGCGTCCTGGCTTGTCTCGGCCGGATCGTAGGTCCCGTGGTAGGCGCCCTCGCATTTTGCAATCTTCGGTCGGCCGGTGTAGGCGCGCGCGGCCTTGATCGCATTCATCACCGCTTCAGTGCCGGAATTGGTGTAACGAAGCTGCTCGACGGACGGCAGACGTTCGCACAGGATTTCCGACAGTCGGATCTCGCTCTCGGTGGGCATGCCAAAACACGTTCCGGCTTCGAGCTGCCGTGTAGCCGCCTCAACGATTTGGCGGTTCCCATAACCATGGATCAGAGAGGTGAAATTCCCCAATGCGTCGATCCGGACATGGCAATCGACGTCGGTGATCCGGCAGCCATCGCCGCGCCAGGCATAGATTTGATGCGGTTTGCGGTAGACGGTCGTACGCGTGTTCCCGCCAGGCATGACCTCGCGGGCACGGGCATAGAGCTTTTCGGAATTTGGTGTCGCGGGTGCTGACATGAGGTCGCTCATCACTTGGTTCTACGTGGCAAGGTTGATCCGCTCGCGCCGCGGCGTCGGGTCGCCAGTCTCGAATTCTTGCGCGAAGCGGTGTCCTGAATAGACGGCGGCATAAATGGCAGCCGGCGCTTCGCAATCCCCAATGCGCGAGACGCGGCGCAGCCGGCCCGCCTGTCCCTCCTCGAGCCGCCTGGTCAGCGCAGCATAGAGTTCGTTGCGAGGCAGCCGCGCTGTGACGAGGACAACGGCGTCGGTCTCTCGGTGGTTCGTTGCGCCTGTTCGCGCATCGATGAAGAGGGCCTGGCCTTCATGCGTGCCGGTGAGCGCCATGTGCGTAACCATTCCGACGCCGCGCTCATATAGACGCTTTGCTGTTCGAATGTTTTCAAGCGTGTTGATCGTGAAGGAGGAGATGTCGGCTGCTGGTGTGACCAGCGTCACATTTTTGCCCATTAGCGCCAGTTTTTCAGCGATCACGGCGCCCATGTAATAGTGGTCGTCGTCATAGACGACAATTCGGCCCGAAGGGATACTGCTGCCCATGATGTCGTCCGGTGTGAACACGGGCACGCTGGCCGACAATGTAAGCGGCTTGAACGCCGCGCGTCCGACGCCATCGGCGCGCCATTGCGATCCTGTTGCGAGCACGACCTCATCGGCGTCAAACTCGAGGACGTCGGCCAATCCGAGATCGCTTTCGAGATAGACCCCGACATTCGAGAGTTTATCGAGCTGAGTGACGCGCCAGTCGCGGACCCTCAGCCATTCACGCAGGCCCGGCAGCTCGCCCTCAAGGGTCACGCGGCCACCGAGACGGCTCTGCCGCTCGGCCAAGGTTACCTGGTATCCGCGCTGACCGAGCGCCCGGGCGCATTCGAGGCCCGCCGGCCCACCGCCGACCACGAGCACGCTCGAATCGCTTGATTTGGTGGAAATTCGCTCGGGATGCCAGCCGCGACGCCATTCCTCGCCCATGGTCGGGTTTTGCGTGCAGCGCAGGTTCGTCATGGCAAAGTGGCTCGACACGCAGATGTTGCAACCGATGCACTCGCGGATATCTTCGTAGCGCCCCTCCTCGATCTTCTTCGGCAGGAAGGGATCCGCGATCGAGGGGCGCGCGGCGCCAATCATGTCAAGCACGCCGCGACGGATCAGACTTGCCATTGTGTCCGGCGAGGTGAAGCGCCCGACACCGACGACCGGCTTGGTGGTGACGCCCTTGATCCCGGTCATGAACGGCTCGTGGTCGTTCTCCGATGCGAAGCGGGAGGTCGGCGAATCGTCAGCCCAAGTCCCCACCACGAGATCCCATAGATCGGGCAGTTCGGCGAGCAAGCTGATGGCCTCTATCCCTTCGTCCGCTGCCCGAAGTCCTTCGGGGCCAAACAGTTCATCGATGATCAGACGTACGCTAACCGCGCAGGCATCGCCGCCACCCTCTCGCGTCGCCTCGATCAATTCCTTCAGAAGGCGAACCCGGTTTTTCAGCGAGCCGCCATATTCGTCGGTGCGCTGATTGCGGGGCGAAATGAATTGGAAGGCGATGGTGGAAAAATTGCCGTCGACATTGAGGATGTCGAAGCCAGCCTTACGCGCACGCTGCGCCGCCGCCTTCCACCAGCCCAGCAGTGCCTTGATGTCGGACTTGTCCATGGCGCGAACCTGGACCGGATGGTGTCCGCTGACGGGTCGGTCCATCGGGCCGAGCGGCACGTCGCGGGTCATGCGATTGGCGTTGTAGTAGGCGGGATAGGCGAGTTGCACGCCGGCGAGCGAGCCGTGCTCGTGGACCGCTTCCACCATCAATGCGAGCGGTGGAATGTCTCCGTCATCCCACAGCATCTGCAGAACCTCCGGCATGAGGTCGCCAGAGGGATGAACCGAGCAATGCTCGGTGTTGACCACCGCCCACCCGCCCTCGGCCTTGATGCCGCGCATCGCGGCATGGGCTTGCGGTCGCAAATTGCCCATGCCGTTGCAGTGAGGTGCCTGGTAGAATCGGTTGCGAGCGACAACAGGTCCGATCCGCACCGGCTCGAACAGGATATCGAAGCGTGGATCGCGCATGCATGGCTCTTTCTGTGCCCTCGCCTTGAAGAACGAGGAACGGCGTGCTTGGTCAGTGGCTGAAGCCAGGACGATCGCTAGGCGCGGATCTTGATCCAGGTTGCCTTGAGCTCGGTGTATTTGTCGATCGCATGCAGCGATTTGTCCCGTCCGAAGCCGGACTGCTTGTAGCCGCCAAAGGGCATTGTAATGTTGCTCTCATCGAAGTTGTTGACCCAGACAGAGCCCGCTCTCAGCCGGCGAGCTGTGGAGAGCGCGACGTCGATGTTGTCGGTCCACACCGCGGCGGCCAGGCCATAGATGGTGTCGTTGGCGAGCGCGACCGCCTCCTCCGCCCCGGAAAAGGAGATGGTGGCGAGGACGGGGCCGAAGATCTCCTCCTGCGCAATCCGCATCTTGTTGCTGACATTGTCGAAGACGGTCGGCTCGATGTAGTAGCCGCCGGTCTCGCTGAGCACTTGCTTGCCGCCGGACTTGAGCTCGGCCCCTTCCTTGGAGCCGATATCGATGTAGTCGAGCACACGATCCATTTGAACCTGGCTGACCATGGCGCCTAGCTTCGTGGCTGCATCAAGGGGATCGCCAACAGTCAGCGTTTTCCCGACAGCAATCACCTTCTCGAGAAACACGTCCTTGATCTTGGCGTCGACCAGCAGGCGCGAACCGGCGTTACAGACTTCACCCTGGTTGAAGAAGATGCCATAGGCCGCCGCTGTCGCGGCTTCGTCGAGGTTGCCACAATCGGCCATCACGATATGTGGAGTTTTGCC
>NZ_RZQE01000356.1:0-6190 GCF_004022955.1 Mesorhizobium sp. M7A.F.Ca.US.002.01.1.1
AATCTGATCAGCTGCGTCGGCGCGATGGGGCTCTACTCCGTCTCGCCGGATCGTGAGGTCAAAAGACTGTCGGCCGAAACGTCGCGCTCGTTGACCTCGATCGTCGACGATGCACGGCTGCGTGACCCCAATGACTGCGACATCGCACCCGATGGGCGCATCTATTTCACCGACTCGACCAAGCGCTACGATGCGCATGACTGGGCGCTGGATTCGATCGAGAACCGCGCCACCGGCCGGCTGCTGGTCTACGACCCGAAGGACGGCTCGACGAAGACGTTGCTCGACGGCTATCGCTACACCAACGGTGTGTGCATGGCGCATGACGGCAAGTCGCTGTTCTTCGCCGAAAGCTGGGCCTGCCGCGTGCACCGCTATTGGCTGGAGGGGCCGAAGGCCGGCACCGCCGAATGCGTCATCCGCGACATGCCGGGCTATCCCGACAACATCAACCGCGCCTCCGACGGCAATTACTGGATGGCGTGGCTCGGCATGCGCACGCCGAGCTTCGACCTGTCGCTGCGCCATCCCGACATGCGCAAGCGCATGACGCGCCGGCTGCCGCAGGACGAATGGCTGTTCCCCAACATCAACACCGGCGGCGTGGTGAAATTCACAGAGAAGGGCGGCATCGTCGAGGCGATGGGCGACCTCACCGGCGGCGCGCACCCGATGGTCACCTCGATGCGCGAGCACAAGGGGTATCTGTTCGTCGGCGGCATCCTCAACAACCGCATCGGCCGCTACAAGATTGCAGGCGCCGACCCGAACTGGACCAGCCCCGCTTCCTATTGGGGAGCAAAGCCATGATCCTCGACCCGGTGCTCGACCTGTTCCGCGGCAAGGCGGTGACCATCCCGCCGCTCGACGGCGCTTTTCGCCCCAATACGCGGCTGGATGATGCGCCGGCTTTTGCCGAGCTGACGGAACCGGATAATCTGCTGGTTACCGGTGACAGGCTGCTGGTCTCCAGCGGCAACGCCATCCATTCGATTGCTGCTGGAGCGCAACCTGTCGTGGTCGAGACCTTTCCGTCTGCCGTCACCGCGCTGGCGCTGTCGCCATTGGGCGAACTGACGGTCGGGCTGGAAAGCGGCAAGTTGCTGATTGGCGGCAGCGACGTTTCACTGCCGGCCGGGATCAGCTGCATCACCGCACTAGCCTATGCGGATGACGGCACGCTGTGGCTGGCGAACGGCTCGGCCGAGCATGCGCCATCGCAATGGGCCGCCGATCTGATGAAGAAGGGCGCGTCCGGTTCGCTCTGGAAGCGAGACGCGGCAGGCGGTGATTTTCGCAAGCTTGCCGGCGACATTGCCTTTCCCTACGGGCTGCATCCTGTCGGCAAGGATGTGCTTGTCAGTGAAAGCTGGCGCCATCAGTTGGTGCGTTTCGGCGGCGCGACGGGCAGCCGTTCGACGGTTCTGACGCATCTGCCGGGATATCCCGCACGGCTGTCGCCGTCCGCCGATGGTGGGGCCTGGCTGACCTTGTTTGCGCCGCGCAACCGGCTGATCGAATTCGTGCTGCAGGAAACGCATTACCGGCAGGACATGCTGAGCCAAGTGCCGCCGGCCTACTGGATCGCGCCGGCACTGGCGTCCAGCCGCAGCTTCCTCGAGCCGCTGCAATGCGGCGGCATCCGCACCATGGGCATCCACAAGCCGTGGTCGCCGAGCCGCTCCTATGGGCTGGTGGTCAGGCTCGACCAGAAGATGCAGCCGCTGTTCAGCCTGCACAGCCGCGCCAACGGCACGCGTCATGGCATCTGCAGCGTTGCGGAAAAGGACGGCCGGCTGTTTGTCGCCTCCAGAGGCGGCGACTGCGTGCTGGCGATCGACCTCGCTTCGGGAGGTTTCTGATGGAACCGATCGTTCGGCTGGAAAACGTCACCAAGAATTATCGCGGCGTGCCCGCGGTGAAGAACGTCAGCTTCGAACTGCGCAAGGGCGAGATCCATGCGCTGCTCGGCGAGAACGGCGCGGGAAAATCGACGCTGACCAAGATCATCGCCGGTGTGGTCGATGCCACCTCGGGCAAGATGTTCCACAAGGGCCAGGAAATCGCCTACGCCTCGCCGCACGCAGCGCTTGAAGCCGGCATCGCGATGGTGTTCCAGGAGACCAGCCTGGTGCCGTCGATGACGGTGGCGCAGAACCTTTATCTCGGCACCGAAAAGTTCCTCAACCGGCTGCGCGGCACCTACATTTCAGCGCAGCAGTTCCTGCAGTCGCTGAATTTTCCGGTCGACCCCAACGCCATGGTGGCAACGTTGGGCGCCGCCAAGCGGCAGATGGTCGAGATCGCGCGCGCCGTCCACCACAATGCCGAGATCATCATCTTCGACGAGCCGACGGCGACGCTGACGCCGGAGGAGAAGCGGCACTTCTTCGCGCTGATCCGCCGGCTGAAGGCGGGCGGCGTCTCGATCGTCTTCATCAGCCATGCGCTGGAAGAGGCGCTCGATATCGCCGACCGCATCACCATCCTGCGCGACGGCGAGCTGGTCATTACCGACGACACATCCGCCTTCGACCGCGACAGGATCGTTTCCGCCATGGTCGGGCGCACGCTATCGGGACAGATCTACCGCCAGCGCGACGAAGCGAAGCTGCGCAAGGCGGGCAAGAAAGTGCTGTCGGTGCAGGACATTTCGATGAGCAATGTCGTGCGCAACACCTCTTTTTCGATCTTCGAGGGCCAGATCACCGGCGTGTTCGGGCTGATCGGCTCCGGCCGCACCGAGACATTCAAGATCGTCTCAGGCATCTACAAGCGGGATTTCCTGCGCGGCGGCGCGATTGAACTCGATGACAGACCGGTGCGCTATCTCGTGCCGAGCGAAGCGGTGGCCGACGGCATCGTCTATGTCACCGAGGACCGCAAGAGCGAAGGCATCTTCGAGACGATGGGCATTGCCGAAAACCTGTTCGGCGGACTGCTGGCGGCGGGTCGCGAAAAGGCCTGGGTGATCAACACGCAGGAGATGCGCGCGCTCTCGGCCGAATGGACGAAGACGCTGAACATCAAGGCAATCAACGACAATGCGCGCGTCGTCGAGCTGTCAGGCGGCAACCAGCAGAAGGTGGTGATCGGCAAGGGGCTGGTGCAGAAGCCGCGCATCGTCATCTTCGACGAGCCGACACGTGGCGTCGATGTCGGCGCGATCGCCGAGATCCACCAGATCATCAACCGGCTGGCCGATGAGGGGCTGGCCGTCGTCGTCATCTCGTCCTACCTGCCGGAGATCATGAACCTGTCCGACCGCATCCTGGTCTGCCGCCAGGGCCGCATCGTCGAGGAGTTTTCGCCGGCGGAGGCCACGGAGGAGAAGATCATGTACGCGGCCGTGCATTAGATTCAGGTGAGGCCGGCCTGCAAATGGCGGTTTCCTGCGCTTCCGGTGCTCACGTACGAAAAGTACGCTCCGCTCCGGTTCTCGGAACTCACCATTTTCGACTCGGCCTGACCTGAATCTAGACGCCGGCGCTGGAAAAGTGAATCGGACGAGTGGATTGGCCGCAATTGCTCAAGACCTGATTCAATTCACGCAACGATCCAACGAAGGAAAAACCCCATGGCCACCACAAAACTCCTCAGCGATGCCGAGGTCGAAAAGATTCCCGCCGTGAAAGCCGTGTTCGACGACATCCGCGCGACGCGCAAATCCGATTTCGTCAACAATTTCTGGCGCGGGCTGGCCAATGATCCTTCGGCGCTGAAGCGGATCTGGGAACAGTTGAAGGTGGTGATGGTCGCCGACAGCGCCATCGATCCGCTGACCAAGGAGATGATCTACATCGCGGTGTCGACCGCCAATGGCTGCTCCTACTGCGTCCACTCGCACACGGCTGCAGCCCGCGCCAAGGGCATGACCGATGCGCAGCATGGCGAACTGGTGTCGATCATCGGGCTCGCCGGCCAGACCAACCATCTGGTGACGGCGATGCAGATTTCAGTCGATCCGCAGTTCGAGGTGAAGTGAGGCGTCACACTGGCCGGTAAACCTTCTCCGCCGTGTTCCAGAAGATATCCGCCTCGGCCACCGCACCATGCTTGGCCACCGCGTCGCGGTGCGCCTTGATCAGCTCAGCGTGGCTGGTCCACAGCTTCTCGATCGGGAAGTTCGAGCCGAACATCAAATGGTCGGCACCCAGGATATCGATCGCGTTGTCTACGACATAGGCGATCAGCAGGGGATCGTTGCGGTGGACGAAGGTGCCGAGGCCCGACAGCTTGGCGTAAAGATTGGGCGCCGCCGACAGCGTTTGCAGGCCTGCCTTCCAGGCCTCGGTGGTTTCCGGTTCCATGCCGGTCAGCATGCCTGCATGGGTGAGGATGAAATTCGTTTCGGGGTTCTCGCCGACCAGCGTCAGGCCGTCCTTCATCTGGGCGGGGAAGAGCTGCAGGTCGAAGGACAGGCCATAATCCTTGAGCCGCGCCACATTGGCGCGCACTTTCGGGTCGATCACCTGATCGGCGAAGGCGGCGAAGCGGAAGGCCGGGGTCTCGTGCCAGTGCAACTGCATGCGCACGCCGCGCAGCAGCTTGTATTTCATCAAGCGATCGATCTGAGGCCTGATATCGTCGACGGTCATGTCGGTGTAGCCGACGATGGCATGCGGCCAGCCGGTTTCGTCGGACGTCTTCTGCAGGAAAGCGACTTCCTTCTCGAAATCCTCCTTGGCCCAGTTGGTCTGGACGTAGACGGCCTTCTCGACGCCTGAATCCCTCTGGTCTTCGAGAAATTCCTCGATCGGATAGTCGCGCCGGATCGGTTCGTAGGGGCCGAAGATGCGCGGCACCATCGGTCCGACCAGCCATGGCTGGTCCTGTTGGCGCCAGATGTGAAAATGTGCGTCGATGGTTTTCTGCATCATGAAACCCTCTTCCAGATTGTCGCCGCCGCCGGAGCAGGGCGGGCGAGCGACAGGATGAAATCGGTGAGACCGGCAAGCGACGAGCCGTCGACGAGATCGTCGAGGTCGGGCAGGATGGCGCGAAGTGCCGCCGTTGCCGGCCGGAAGCGCGGGTCGCCGGCCAAAGGTGTAGCCAGCGACAGCCGGAAGGCGCGGACGCTCAGCCGCCGCATGGCTGTCTCCAACTCGGCATGATCGCCGCGTTCCAGCGCGTCGGACAGGATGACGATAGCGGCACCGCGTGCAAAGGCTGAAAAGCGCGGCACCGATAGGAAGGCGAGCAGCGTCGGGCCCATGCGGGTGCCGCCGTCCCAATCGTCGACCTGGGCTGCGGCGCGGGCCAATGCCTGGTCGCGGTCGCGGATGCGCAATGCCGCGGTGATGCGGGTCAGCCGCGTGCCGAAGGTGAAGATTTCGGCGCGGTCCGCGCCTTGCACGGCGGCATGCGCCAGCTTCAGATAGTCCGCGGTGTGCAGCTTCATCGAGCCGGAAACGTCGATCAGGAGCAGCAGCTTGCGCGGCACGGTCTGGCGGCGGCGCAGCAGCGGCGAGGGTACGTCGCCATCGGCGCTGACGATTTCCCGCAGCGACCGGCGCAGATCGAGCTTGCCGCGCGAATGCGTGCGCACGGTGCGGAACGAGCGGCGGACGGGCAAGGCTGAAGCGAGCCTGCGGCGGAAAGCGGCAAGGTTGTCGTCGTCGCGCTTGAAATCGCGGGTACTCAGTTGTTCGGCTCCGGAAGAGAGTTTGCCACCTTCCTGATGGCTGATGACCTCGATCTCTTCCTGGCTCGCACCGCCATCATCCTTGATGCGGGTTTCCTCGTCGGCGTCGCCTTCGACTATGGCAGATGTGTTGCCATAGAAATGGCTCTGGAAATGCGCTTCGAATTCGTCGCGGCGGTCGGGCGGCGGCGCCAGGGTGGCGAGGGCCGCCTCGCGGATGTCGGCCATCGAGCGTGGACCGAGCAACGTCACCGCCTGCATGAAACAGGAGACTTGCTCGGGGGCTATGGCAAAGCCGTAGCGGCGCAAGAGCCTGGCAAAACCCAGGAATGGGGAGGCGGCGCGGGGGAGGCTTGTTTCCCGCATCATTCTGTGTCGCCCCCCTCTGTCCCGCCAGCCTTGCGAAATGACCTCCCGCGTCACGCCAGTGCCTCCTCGACGATCCGTCCAAGCTCCGGCGCAATGTAGGAAAGGTCTTCCTCGTCCTTGATCAGCACGCCGATGGCGCGGCGGAAGGCTTCCGGCCACGGGCTGCCGCCCTTCTCC
>NZ_RZQE01000357.1:0-6185 GCF_004022955.1 Mesorhizobium sp. M7A.F.Ca.US.002.01.1.1
GGCGAGGTCGACATACTGGTCGGCGGCGGCGAATGGGTGACGGCGGGCCTGGCCAAGGAAAACCCGGCGCTGGACTTCTCCATCCCGAAAGAAGGTGCGGTTCTGTGGTCGCAGTCGCTGGCCATGTTCAAGGATTCCAAGAACAAGGACATGGCGCTGAAGTTCATCCAGTACATTATGAGCCCGGAGGGCCAGGCGCGGCTTGCCACCTCCTCCTGCTACTGGGGCATGCCGGCCAACACCAAGGCAGCACTGACCGACGACCAGAAGAAGGTGCTGCGCTTCGACGAACAGCCGGGCTTCCTGACGCGTGCCCAGGCCTATCCGGCGCCGAACGCCGATCTCGACAAGAAGATGCAGGACATGTGGACCGAAATGCTGCAGGCGAAATGAGCCGATAGCGCTCATGAGCTCGGCTGGAAACAACCCCTTGCCCCGGGCGGGCCATACCCTGCCCCGGGCGAGCTCTGCTCTGCCCCGGGCGAGCTCTGCTCTGCCCTGGGCGCTGGTCACGCCGGCGCTCGGCTGGACGCTGCTGTTCTTCGTGCTGCCGTTCATTGCCATGGGGTTTTCCAGCCTGACGGCGCATGAGGGCGGCGGCTTCACGCTGTCCAACTACAGCCAGTTCTTCACCAACCCTTCCTACTGGCAGGCGATGGTGAACTCGCTTGAGGTGACCGCGATCGTCACCGTGGTCTCGGTGCTGCTCGCCTATCCCTTCGCCTGGATCCTCGCCGAACAGGTGCCGGAGCGCTGGCAGCGGCTGGCGCTGATGCTGGCGGTGCTGCCGTTCTGGACCTCCTATGTCGTGCGCTCCTATTCCTGGCTGCTGGCGCTGGCGCAGAACGGCGTCGTAAACCGGGCGCTGACCGGCTCCGGTCTCATCAGCGAGCCTGTGCATCTCGCCAACACGCGTTTCGCCACCATCACCGGCTTCGTGCACTTCTTCGTCATGTTGTTGACGCTGACGATCTTCGCCAATCTCAAACAGCTCAGCCCGAGCTACCGCAAGGCGGCCGCCGATCTCGGCGCCGGGCCGGTGCGAACCTTCCTGCATGTCGTGCTGCCGCTGACCTTGCCCGGCATCATGGTCGGCGCCTTCCTCACTTTCGTGCTGTGCATCGGCGACTACATCACGCCGCAGATCCTGGGCGGCAACAACGAGCTGCTGATGCCGCAGCTGGTGATGATGCAGATCGGCCGGCGCGGCGACTTTCCGCTGGCCTCGGCGCTGTCGATCATCCTGATGGCGGTGGTCACCATCGCCTATCTCGCCTGCGCCCGCTGGCTGAAGATCGAGCGGGCCTGAGATGCGCAGGATTGTCCGCATCGCCTCCTGGCTCTACGCGCTTGCCGTCTACGGCTTCATCTTCCTGCCCGTGATCGTGCTGGTGCTGTTTTCGCTGCAGGCGACGTCGTTCCCGATCCCGCCCTTCACCGGCCCGTCGCTGCGCTGGTACGACGCAGTGCTCTCGGACCCACGGCTGACTTCGGCGTTGGTCAATTCGCTGCTGGTGGCGTCCATCTCCTCGCTCGCCGCCGTGACGCTCGGCTTCCTTTCCGCCTGGGGCTTTGCCCGCTTCGTCCTGCCCGGCTCCGGCCTGCTGCGCGGGCTGATCACCCTGCCGCTGACGGTCAGCTATCTCATCATCGGCATGGGGCTGCTGGTGCTGTTCAACTGGGCCGGCGTACCGAAATCCTTGCTTGCCGCCGGCATCGGCCATGTCGTGATCAATCTGCCGCTGTGCTTTGCCATCATCTACAGCCAGATGGGCGACCACCAGATCAACATCGAGCGCGCCGCGCGCGACCTCGGCGCGCCGGAATGGAAGGTGCTGCTGTTGATCACCGTGCCGGTCATGGCGCCGGCCATCTTCGCCGGCTTCTTCCTGTCGATGACCTTCTCCTGGGACGAATTCGTGATCTCCTTCCTGCTCACCCGCTTCGACACCACGCTGCCGGTCGAGATCTGGAACCTGCTGCGTTCCGGCCTCAATCCCAAGACCAATGCCGTCGGCTCGCTGGTCTTCGCCGTCTCCATCGTGCTGGTGGTGTTTTTTGAACTGACATTGCTTCGGAGAAAGCCCGCATGAGCGCGCCCCTCGTCGACATCAGCAGTGTCTCGCATCGCTTCGGCCAGCACACCGTGCTGAAGGATGTCTCGCTGCAGATCGAGCCCGGCAGCTACACGATCCTGCTCGGGCCGTCCGGCTCCGGCAAGACGACGCTCTTGTCCATTCTGGGCGGCTTCGTCACGCCCAGCGAAGGCAAGGTGTTCATCCGTGGCGAGGATTGCACGTCGGTGCCGCCGGCCAAGCGCCCGACGACGACGGTGTTCCAGGACTATGCGCTGTTTCCGCATATGAGCGTCGGCAGCAATGTCGGCTTCGGCCTGCGCATGCAGGGCGTCGACGGCGCGACACGCGCCGCAAAGGCGCGCGAGGCGCTGGCGCTGGTCGGTCTCGCCTCTGCCTTCGACAAGAAGCCGCATCAGCTCTCCGGCGGCCAACGGCAGCGCGTGGCGCTGGCGCGCGCGCTGGTGATCGAGCCGGCGGTGCTTTTGCTCGACGAGCCGCTCGGCGCCCTCGACCTCAAACTTCGCCGGCAGATGCAGGATGAATTGAAGGCGATCCAGAAGCGCATCGGCACCGCCTTTATCCATGTCACGCACGACCAGGAAGAGGCGATGGCGCTGGCCGACCATTGCGTGGTGATGAATGACGGGCGCATCGAGGACGAAGGTCCGCCAGAGCGCGTCTACGCACGGCCGGCGACGCGTTTTTCGGCGACCTTCATGGGCGAAAGCACGATCCTCGCCGGCACGGTCACGGAGGCCAGCGACAGGACAAGCACCGTCGCGACGCCGGTCGGGCCGGTCTCGCTGCCCGGCGCCTTGCCGGTCGGCTCTACCGTTGCGCTGGCCATACGCCCGGAGCATCTTGTCCTCGGCGAGGCGCGCGGCGGTGTCAGGCTCGGCACGGCCGAGGTGAGCGACGTGGTTTTCCAGGGCAGCTTCAAGCGCGTGCTCGCCGTTTCCGTCGAGGACCCTTCGCTCCACTTCATCGCCAAATTGCCCGCGACGGCGACCGTCCAGCCGGGCGACAGGGTCGCGATTTCCTGCGATACCGACCAGATCATCCTGCTGACGGACTGAACTTTCTGACGGATTGAAACATGGCAACGCTTGCGGTCATCGAGGCACCAGACTGGTACGAGACCATCCGCATGAGCGATGGCGTGACCTTGATCCACGAGCCTTGGATAAAACCGTTCTTCCGCTGCAATATGTGGCATGTGCGCGGCCGCGATCGCGATCTCCTGTTCGACACCGGGCTTGGCCATTTCAGCCTCAGGCGTCACGTGCCGTTGGTCAGCGAGCGCAAGCTGATTTGCGTCGCCAGCCACACGCATTTCGACCATATAGGCTGTCACCACGAATTTCCCGAGCGCTGCGTGCACGCCGCCGAGGCCGGGATCCTCGCCGATCCGCGTAACGAGTGGACGGCAGCCGGCACCTATGCGACCGACGAAATGTTCGATCGCATGCCGCAAGGCTGGGACACGGCGCGCTACGGCATTCTGCCCGCACCGGCCGGCCGTTTGCTCGAGCATGGGGACGTCGTCGATCTCGGCGATCGTGCCTTCGAGGTGATCCACACGCCCGGCCATTCGCCCGGCGGCATCGCGCTCTATGAAAACAGGACGGGCATCCTGTTATCAGGCGATATCATCTATGACGGCCCGCTGATCGACGATGTCTACCACTCGGATATCCCCGATTACATGGCGACGCTCTTGCGTATGCGCGACCTCGATGTCTCGGTCGTGCATGGCGGCCATTTCCCGAGTTTCGGCAAAGTGCGCTACCGCCAGCTCGTCGACGAGTATCTGGAACAGAAGCGGCGAGCCGGCTGCCATCTGCGGCAGCCCTGAAAGCGGTCAGAGCGGTTCACCGTTTCACGGAAACGGCGAACCACTCCAACTCCTTGTTTGGCGCAATTCCGGACGGAAAACCGTTTCACACTTTTCCTGGAATTACTCTAGCGCATCAATTCGAAATGCCGCGGAAACGCTTGATGCAGCAGGAGCAGCATGGTCTTGCGCAGCACGTTGGTGTCGCGGCTGGATGGATTGAGATGATCCCAGTACCAGGCGCCATGAACCAGATAATTCAGGCTCTCCGACAGCGTGTCGATGTCGACGCCGGTGTAACCGCCGCTGCGCGAAATCTCGATCAGCAGCTCGCGCGCTTCGGCGGTGTAGGCAAGATCGCTCGGCAGGCCGATCTCATTGTAGATCTGCATGCTCTTGCGGTCGCTGGAGAACACGACAAAGACCGAAACCCATTTCGGGTGCTGGCGGGCGAAACGTTGCGCGCAATCGACCGCGCCCAGGGCCCGCTCAACCGGCGACAGGCCGGGCGCTCGCACCAGCGTCACCCACAGCTCATCATATCGATCGCTGAGATACTGCAGGACGGCGCGAAACAGGTTCTCCTTGCTGCGGAAATGGAAGACGACCAGGGCATTGGACGAGCCGACATGTTCGGCGATGCGCTGCATGGTGACGCTTGCCAGCCCCTCCTCCGCGATGAGCTCGATGGTGGCGTCGATGATCCGCTGCACGCTGGCTTCGCCGCGTTCGCGCCGACGGTCCTTGGGCGGCGCGGCATCGTTTGCGGCACGTCCATTCTTCGCCGTTGCGCCTTTGCGTTTTGCCGCCGCAGCTTTTTGTTGCGCCATCTTCGTCCAGCTCCTTTCGGACCTTCTGCCGGCGATCACCGACGCCGCCGCCACGGATCCGTCTATTCGAGGTGTCCGGCGTCGGCTCACCACAACCGAAACCGCAGATCAACCACGATCGCGGCAAGGGCCGCATCGCCCTGTTATAGCGACGGGCGCGTTTCGGCGTTTGTGTACCACTGCCCCTTGGCCGTCTCATAGGCCATGGCCGCCCGGAAGACATCGGCATCGCAATAGGTGCGGCCGACGATCTGGATGCCTGTCGGCACGCCGCTTGCCGCCCGGCCCGACGGCACGGATAGAACCGGACAGCGGCTCATCATGTTGAACGGCGTCGTCATCACCCAGCCAAGCGACGGGTTCACCTGCTTGCCGTTGATCTCGACCGTGCCCGTTGTCTGATCGAACTCCGCCGGCACGGCGGGAAGCGCGTTGGTCGGGCAGATCAGCACATCGTAGGTCTCCAGCAGCGGCCCCAGCGTCTGGTACATCCTGGCCGCCACTTCCAGTGTTCCGACAAAGTCCGTCGCCTTCGACCTCTGCCCGTCCTCGGCGAACTGCCTGGCATAGCTCGTCATGTCCTTGCCGTGCTCCTTGAGCAGTTGCGACAGCGAGGCGCCGAACAGATGTTCGAGATAGGCCATGCCCGCCTTGAGCACGTCGTCGCCCCAGCCCAGATCGACTTCCTCGACCGTGGCGCCAAGCGAGCGAAACACATCGCAGGCGGCAAGCGTGTTCTTGCGCACATCGGGGTCCACTTCGAAAGAACCGAGGTCCATCGAGAAAGCAATCTTCCAGCCCTTGATCGGCTTGTAGTCGCTGGGCAGGCGCAGTTTGGGGCGGAGCGTGGCGATGTCGAGCGGGCTCGGTCCGGCCATCACGTTCTGCAGCAGGATCGCATCCCCGACGTTTCGCGCCAAAGGTCCGGTGTGGCAGTAGAAATCGAGGTTGAACGGCGGCTCGTCCGGATTGCGCCCGTAAGGCGGCTTGAAGCCGACAAGACCGCAGGCCGACGCGGGAATTCGGATCGACCCGGCAATGTCCGAGCCGGTGGCGATCGACGACGTGCCGGACGCCAGCGTCGCCGCGGCACCGCCGGACGAACCGCCGGGCGTGAAATCCGGGTTCCACGGATTGCGCGTCACGCCCCAGCGTTTCGACCAGGTGTAGCCGGCGCAGCTGAATTCAGGCGTCGCCGTGCGGGCATGGACAATGCCTCCGGCCTTGATGATGCGCTCGTTCATCGTCGACGTATGGCCACCGATGGCATCCCGGGACAGCAGCGAGCCGTGCGAGGTCGGCTTGTCCTTGATGTAGCTCTCGTCCTTGATGCCGATCGGCAGTCCCTCGAGCGCCCCGGTACGGGCCCCCCTGGCGTATTTCGCCTCGGCTTTCCTGGCCAGGTCCATCGCCTCGTCGAAATGCGTGAAGGTGAGGCAGTTG
>NZ_RZQE01000358.1:0-6159 GCF_004022955.1 Mesorhizobium sp. M7A.F.Ca.US.002.01.1.1
CCGTTTCGGCAACGGATCCTTCCCCGGCCGCGAAGCCGACAGGCTGACCGCCGAGCGGCTTCTGCCGGTGGCGGCTCCGGGTCTGGTCGGCGACGCAGACTGGACCTCCTGGCCGCTGCTTCTGGTTGCCGGCGCGCGCGAGATGTGGGCGGAATGGTTCGCTGCCGCCAGGCTGGCCGGCCATCCCAGGCGATCGCACCGCTTCGACAGCTTCGTTGCCGCCATGGAAGCGGCCAAGGCCGGCGCCGGCGTGCTTTTGGGCTCGCGGCCGCTGGTCGATGCGGCGCTCGACAGCAAGACGCTGGTCAGGCTTTCCGACTTCGAACTCTCCAGCACATCGGGCCATTTTCTGACCAAGGCGTCGACAGCGCGCCTGACCGGCGCCGAGCAGGATTTCCGCCAGTGGTTGCTGTCGCGCCTCTCCGCGCCGGCATGATTGGTTACGAGATTTGCCCGATCCGCTTCCAGTAGATCAGCGTGCCGGTCAGCCCGCCATGCGGCTTCAGTGCATAGTCCGGTATCTCACCGGCCAGCGTGAAGCCCAACCGCTCATAGAGGCGTGAGGCGCCCTCCTCGGTTGCCGTGTCCAGAACCAGCAGCATGCGGCCCTTCTCCACCGCAAGCCTCTCGGCGGCCCGCATCAGGCGCGTTCCCACGCCCCTGCCCCGGTAGTCGGTGCGTGTCATCAGCTTGGCGATCTCGGCCCGGTGCGGCTGGTTGGGCGGACAGTCGAGCAGCAAGGTCACGGTGCCGACCAGGTTTTTGCCGTCCCAGGCGCCAAGCACCGCTCTTTCGCCCCTTGCCGCCGCGGCCAGCGATTTCTCCCAGAAACCCCTCGCCGCCTGCGGCGCCAACGGATGCATGAAGCTGACCGAACCGCCTGCCGCCACCGTTGCGACCAGCAATTCGGCCAGCCCGTCCTGCGTCTCGGCAGCCGGGGTCAGGGTTGCGATCTCGATCGAGTTCATGTGCGGGATATCCTGTGATTGCGATAGAAGCGGGCGCATTGCCGTCACTCCAGATGGCGCGCGCGGCGACGCTTTCGCGCCGCCTTGATGGCGCTGATGCGGTCGGCATCTTCGTGCCCGAGGTGCCGCCCGCGCTCGAGAATCTCGAGCGTGTACTCCTCGTAGGTCAGGCCAAGCCGCTCGGCTCTGTCCATGCGCAACAGCATGACCTCGTGGCTCGGCGCCTTCCACGCCTTGGCGTGCGCTGCCTGCCAGGCCAGGAAGATATAGGGATCGCCCGTGCCCCATGGCGGGCCCTTGTACTCATCGAGAGGCGGCCCCCCATTGTGGGAGCGCTTTGGTCTCTTTGCCATTGTGTCAGCCTCTGACCAGGGCGACCAGATAGTCGGCGCCGGGCTCCAGGGCATGGAAGGTGCAGTCCGACGGCGCCCCAAGCGCCAGGCAGTCGCCGGGCTCGAGCTTGTGCGCCATATCGCCTTCGATGAATTCGAGCCGCCCGGAAATCAGCCATATCTGCTGCTTGATGAAGGCGTATGAAGCAGCCGGAAAACTGACCCTGGCGCCCGCCGGCAGATGCACCTTGATCAGTTCCAGCGGCATATCGCCAGCCGGCGAAAGATGCCGCCTGACATAGCCGGTATCGGGATCGCGCCATACCGGCTGGTCGGCCTCGCGCAGCAGCCCGCCGCCCTGCAGCTCGGCGCGCGCGATCAAGGTCGACAGCGTCATGCCGAAGGCCGACGCGATGCGCACCAGAAGCGCCGCCGTCGGGCTGGTCTTGCCTCGCTCGATCGTGCTGAGCATCGCCTTCGAGACGCCGGAATGCTCCGCCAGTTCGGCCAGGGACCAGTCACGCATGACCCTTTCGGCGTGTATCCTGCGGCCTATCGTCGAGGAAATTTCGTTCGCTATATCATCCATATGTCTATTATAGCGAAATATTGACGCCGGAGAAGAGCCGCCTTGCGACAATTTTCACAGGCCCCTTAATGCTCTCTACACCATCCGACCTCATCGGGCCTTAACCCCATTCGGGTAGGATCGACTCTCCAGGGAAATGGGGATTGGCCTGTCCATGTATGTCGAACGCGAAGCCTCCGTGGGGGAACCGACCTCGCAGGAGCGCCGCCAGACCGAGCAGAACGACAAGCGCATCCTCGGCAATGTCGTGCAATGCGACGGCGCTCGCGCCACCATCAGCGCCTATGCGGACGATGCCGACGGCGCGGTGACCGGCCTGTGGACAGTCGGGAAGATGATTTCCATCAATCTCGGATCGACGCGAACCGTCGGCCTTGTCTACGCGATCGGCAAGTCGGACCGCGCCTGGAGCAATGAGGGCCAGAACGCCATCGAGGTCAGCATCGAGCTGATCGGCGAAGTCCGTGACGGTGCGGAGCCCGGCGCCAGACCGGTCTTCGACCGCGGCATCACCACCTATCCGCATATCGGCGCCGTTGCGCATCGCATCCGCACCCGCGACCTGCAGGCGGTCTATGACCTTGCCGGGCGTCATTCGATCACGATCGGCACGCTCGCGCAGGACGAGACGATCGCCGCCAACATCGCTATCGACGATACGCTGGCGCGTCACTTCGCCATTGTCGGCACGACCGGCGTCGGCAAATCCACCGCCGTTTCGCTGCTGCTGCGCAAGTCGATCGCGGCACGGCCGGATCTGCGCATCCTGATCCTCGACCCGCACAACGAGTTCGCGGCATCGCTGCCCGAATACTGCGTCAGGGTCGATTCCAAAACCTTGGATCTTCCGTTCTGGATGTTCACGCTGGAGGAATTCGCCGAGGTGCTGTTCCGGGGCCGCGAGACCGAGCCGGAAGAAATCGATGCCTTGCGCGACCTGATCCCGGCCGCCAAGAATCTCTACCGCAACCCGAATTCGGGCTCCTATATCAGGCGCGGCAGCGATGCGCTGACCGCCGATACGCCAGTGCCTTACCGCATCGCCGACCTGCTCAAGCAGATCGATGAGCGCATGGGCATGCTCGAAAGCAAGACCGATCGCCCGACGCTCAAATCGCTGAAGACGCGCATCGAATCGGCGGCGGCCGATCCACGTTATCGCTTCATGTTCAACTCGCGCCTGATCGAGGACACCATCCACGAGACGATCGGCAACATCTTCCGCGTGCCGCATCATGGCCGTCCCGTGACCTGCTTCGAGATGGCCGGCATGCCGTCCGAAGTGGTCAATTCCGTCTGTTCGGTGCTGGCGCGCCTGGCCTTCGATCTCGCTCTGTGGAGCGAAGGCAAGCTGCAGCTTCTGTTTTTGTGCGAAGAGGCGCACCGCTATATGCCGGCCGACCCGCGTCTCGGATTCGCGCCGACCAGGCATGCGCTGTCGCGCATTGCCAAGGAAGGCCGCAAATATGGCTGCTATCTCGGCGTCGTCACCCAGCGCCCCGGCGAGCTCGACCCGACCATCCTGTCGCAATGCTCGACCTTCTTCGCCATGCGGCTTGCCAATGAGCAGGACCAGGCGATCATCCGCTCGGCGATTGCCGACTCTTCTGCCTCGACGCTTGCCTTTCTGTCCTCGATGGGCCAGCGCGAAGCCATCGCCTTCGGCGAAGGCGTGGCGACGACCATGCGGCTGAAGTTCGAAAAACTGCCGAGCCACCTGCTTCCCGGCACCGCCAAACGCGAAGAGGCCACGTCGAAGCCGGGCGACGATGTCGATCTGGTGGCGATCGTGGAACGATTGCGCAACGTGCCGAAATCGACGCAGCAGGCGATGGCCTTCGCCGAGGTCGTGGATTCAGGCCGCCAGGCCGGCGACCCCGACTACCGCAAGCCACCCGCCGCACGCCCGCCATCGGACGACGATTTCGACATGCGCTACGGCCTCAAGCCCGCAACCTTCGGCCTGCGCCCGCAAAACGATTGAGCTTGCGACCCGGCTGTTCTGCCGGCCGATTGAGAAGCCGCGCTAAGCTCGCGCCCTGCCTGGACCGCTTGGGTAAATCCCGTCAGGGAATTCGTCAGGCTGAGTCGGGTGGTGCTGTTTTCGAGAACCGAAGCGGAGCGGACATTTGAGTCCGTGAGGATCGGAAGCACAGAAAACGGCGCCAGACGGCCAGCCTCACGAATTCAGGGACGGGATTTTAGGCGCAGACGCGGTTGCGGCCTTGCCTCTTCGCCTCGTAAAGCTGGCGGTCGGCGCGGCGATAGAACTCTTCCGCTGTTTCCTTGCGGTCCCAGACGGCTAGCCCGACGCTGGTGGTGATCTTGAGGCGGACATTGCCCGACAGCACCGACATGTTGGCGATCGCCTTGCGGATGCGCTCGGCAAACTTGCCCAGAAGCTCGGCGTCCATGTTGGGCGTGACCACGGCGAACTCCTCGCCGCCCAATCGCGCCACCACATCGTGGTAGCGCGTCATATCCTTGAGACAGCTCGCGACCGCCTTGAGCACCTCGTCGCCGACGTCATGGCCATGGGTGTCGTTGACCTGCTTGAAATGGTCGAGATCGAGGATCATCAGCCCGACAGGCTTTTCGATGCGCCGGAACTCCTCGAGATACTCCTTCAGCGCATCATCGAAATAGCGCCGGTTCTGCATGCCGGTCAGGCCGTCGGTCAGCGCCGCATGCTCGAGTGTTTCCGACCGCGCGCTGAGCGAGACCGTCATGGCGCGCAGCTTGCCCTCCTCCGTCGCCTGTTTTCGAATCAGCGGATAGATGAAGAAAATGCCGAAGAACAGCGCGGTGGCCAGGAGCACGCCGGTCGCGAACAAGAGCTTGTTGAGATAGATGACCTTGTCCAGACCCGAAGCCGTATGCAACTCGTCGGCGAAGGACTGCAGAAGTCCATAAGCATGCAGCGTCACCAGGCCGGCGGCCAGGATCACGAATATAAAGACGAAAAATGCTGATTCCGCCTTGTGAAAACGCATCTGCTCCCCGTTGGAAAAGTGCCCATCGACCTTATGGCATGGGCGGGCTTACGGAGGGTTAATTTGGACAACCACAACGGGAACCTTTCCTTGCAGGTAAACTTTTCAGGTTGCATCGGAAGCAAGCGCTGAGATCGTGGTTTCCAGATCATCACCGGGGTGCAACCTCAGCCATTCCGGCCCCAATTGATGCCTGAACCAGGTGGTTTGCCGCTTGGAATATTGCCTGGTCGCGATCTTGGCGCGTTCGATTGCCTCGGGAAAGCCAATCCCTCCGGCCATCGCCGCCTGCAGTTCGCGAACGCCGATCGCTTTCATCGCCGGCAATTCGGGATCGAGGCCAAGTGCCGCAAGCCGCTTGACCTCGTCCAGCGCGCCCTTGTCCAGCATTTGGTCGAAGCGTTTGTCGATGCGTCCGACCAACGCCGCCCGATCCGGCTCGATCACCAGGAAATGCGCGCTTTGCCTGTCGATGAGCGGCTGGCCGCGCTCTGCCTGCCATTCCAGGATCGAACGGCCAGACGCATCGAGAACCTCCAATGCCCGCACGATGCGCTGGCTGTCGGTTGGCTTGAGCATCATGGCGGCCGCCGAATCCTCGCGCAGCAGCAGGCTGTGCAGCTTGACGGCGCCCTGCTCCTTCAATTCGTAGCGCCAACGGTCGCGGACCCGTTGCGGAATGTCGGGCATTTCCGAAATGCCCTCGGCCAATGCGCGAAAATAGAGCCCGGTGCCGCCGACAAAAATCGCTGTCCGTTCGGAGAATGTGCCGTCGTCGATCAGTTTCATCACGTCGCGCAGCCAGGCGCCGGTGGAATAGGGTGTCGCCGGATGGACATGGCCGTAGAGGAAATGCGGTGCGCGGGCGAGGTCGGCCGCCTCCGGCCGGGCGGTCAGCACGTCGAGCACCGAATAGCCCTGCATGGAATCCGTATTGACGATCACGCCACCCCTGCGCTCGGCCAGATCGAGCGCAAGCGCCGACTTGCCGCTGGCGGTCGGCCCGGCTATCAGGATCGCGTTCTTCACGCGGCCCTTGCCCGCCTGCCCGCCGGAATGTTCCATGCCGCTCATCGCCACGCTTGTTTCCCGTCCCACTGAGCGCGCTTTGTCGCTGTCGCTTGCGAATATGGCCTCACGGTCGGTCGGCGCAAGCGCTGTTGTCTGGCTGGCTGAAGGTATCGCCTGCGATCTCGTCCTGCCTGAGGCAGCCGACGCCGCCGCTGCGAGTGCCGTCTTGCGCACGGCACTCGCCAGCGAGTCGGTCGACGTGATCG
>NZ_RZQE01000359.1:0-6150 GCF_004022955.1 Mesorhizobium sp. M7A.F.Ca.US.002.01.1.1
AGGTCCGGCTCGGTGTCGAGCATGATGCATGTCGCCCAAAAGTGATCCCGGTTTCAGGACAACGACATGTATGACAAGGATCAGCAGGCAGCCAGAGCCTTCTCCTGCTTGACGCGTTCCTTGAGCGCGCTGGAAATATCGGGGTAGCGCTTGCCGACCTCGCTGAAAGTGGCGCAGGCAACGTCATGCTGCTTGAGGCCGACCAGCGACACGCCGAGCTTCAGCAACATGTCGGGAGCTTTCTTGGCCTTGGGGTAGTCCTTGCTGGCGGCAAGGAACGTCTCGGCCGCATCGCGGTATTTCTGCTGGCCGAGCAATGACTCGCCCAGCCAGTAATGCGCGTCCGCTGCTTTCGCATCCTTGGGGAAGCGGGCGATGTGGTCGCGAAAACCCTGCTCGGCGGTGCCGTAGTCGCCCGAGAGGATGAACTGGTATGAGTTGCGGTAGAGCTCTTCCGGATTGTTGGTGGCGGGCAACGCCGCGACCACCGTATCGGATTTGCCGGCCTTGGGCGCCGCCCCGGCGACTGGCGCGGTATCCTGCGCCGGCGCGGTCGATTGTGTGTTGCCGCCGGCATCGATGACATTGCCGTTCTTGTCGACGGTGATGCTGCCGAAGGTCTTTTCCGGCGCTCCCGTACCGGGAATAACCTTGCCGGGGTCGCCATCCGGAGATTCGACGATGACGTCATCGACCGTCTTGCCGCCTGCCGATTGATCGTTGGCGGGCTCGGCGCCGGCATCGGCCGGCGCCCGTGTTGCCGGGGCCGCCGCCACGTTGTTGTCGGTGCCGGTGGTGGCGTCCGATTTCTTCTGCGCCGGCGGCTGCCCGCCTTGCGTGCCGCCACCTTCCAGCTGCTGGAAGCGGAATTCATTATCTTCCTGCTGCTTGCGGATCTGCTCCTGCATTTGCAGGACCTGGAAATTGAGTTCCTCGATCTTGCCGTTCATCTGCCGCAGCTGCTCTTCCAGGCTGGTGACAGCGGTAGGATCGGACTGCACCAGCTGAATCTGGTCCGGTTTCTTCTTTTGACCAAAAAAGCCGGGCAATTCGATACTGGGAAGATGGAAGGTAAAGCCGCTGTCGGTTGATTGCCCTGTGCCGCTCGCCCCGGTGCCGCTAGCCAGGGCGGTGACGCCTGATAGGAGCAGCAGCGCAAGCGTGCCGCTCAGAACCGATCTCAAATGCATGTGCCTCTCGCAGTGATTTCGTTAGCTTGTTCGCGCCTTCCAATCAGAATGGGACCAGCCAAGCGCCCTCGGCTCATAGCAGGAGCCGAGACTTCGGCCAAATTTTGTTTCGGGCATCCGGATATGAAAAAGGCGGCCCCAAGGCCGCCTTTCGCACAAGTATGTTGCATTTTTACCGCTAGACGGCCACGCGTCCTTTGACGCGCCGGTCCATGATGCCTCAGGAGCCAGCGCCGCTAAGCGTAGTGACCGCGCGGCGATTCTGCGACCAGCAAGAGATGTCGTCGCAAACCGCGACCGGACGTTCCTTGCCGTAGGAAATGGTCTTGAGACGGCTGGCCGAGACGCCCTTGGCGACAAGGAAGTCACGGGTAGCGGCTGCGCGGCGGGCGCCGAGCGCCAGATTGTATTCGCGCGTTCCGCGTTCGTCGGCATGGCCTTCGACGACGATGGCATACTGCTTGTACTGGTTCAGCCACTGTGCCTGGCGCGAGAGCGTCGTCTGCGCGTCGGCACGGATCGAGGTCGAGTCCGTATCGAAGAAGATGCGGTCGCCAATGTTGACGGTGAAGTCCTGCGCCGATCCGGGTGTTGCGGCGCCGGCGCCGTTAAGGCCAAGATCGGCCGCGTTGTTCGGCGTCTTTTTCGAGGCGCAACCGGCGATGGCGAGCATCGCCACCAGCGCGATCATGACCGGGTTTCTGGTAAGTGCTGCAATACGGCCCATGCCGCCTCTCCTTCGTAATTCGAGTGGTCTAATTTGAGTGATTTCGTTGATCACCCAGTAACCACGTTTGGGTTAACCGGCATTCAAGAAACACGGTTAAATTTTGGTTTAAGCTGCCCGTCCGCAGCCATTGGCCATGAGCCACAGTTGGCGCGGACCCTAGGCGGAAATACGGCCAAAACGCGACAAAGAGATGGAAAAGAGGAATTGAAGAGTTGGGGAATTGAGGAACTGAAGAGAGAATTCACTTCAGCTTTTCTCTCAGATTGATCAGCATGCCGTAGATATGGGCATAGGATCGCAGCCAATCGTCGTGTTGTGCCTGGCTGATGTATCCAAGGTCGAACGCATAGGAAATTCACGTCTCCACTTCGCTGCATGACCCCATTGCCATCGAAATGAACCGCGCGAATTCGGGTTTGGAGTGAGTCTGCTTGGCAAATCCCTCAGCCAAATTGGCGCAGATTCCCTTGCTGGAGCGGCGCAACTGATCAGCCAGTGCGTATTGCTCCATTTTCGGGAAAGCGAGCGTAGCTTTATGCACGCCAAGAGAGACCACATAAGCGCGCTTATAAACCTCTAGATCCTTCGCACGCTTGATGTAGCCGCCCGCCTTCTCCATTCTTCAGTTCTTCAATTCCCCAGTTCGTCTCTTACTCCAGCAGCGGCGACCAGGCAGGGTCCGAAGCGAAGTTCGCCGTCGGGATCGATTGCTCGTTGCGTCCGGTCAGATCGACCGAAACCAGTTTGGGGCCACCGGCGGAATCGCGGAAGAACATCAGCACGCGGCCATTCGGCGCCCAGGTCGGTCCCTCCTGCTGGAAGCCGGAGGAGAGGATGCGCTCACCCGATCCATCGGTCTTCATGACGCCGATCTGGAATTCGCCGCCGGTCTGCTTGGTGAAGGCAATCAGGTCGCCGCGCGGCGACCAGACCGGTGTCGAATAGACGCCGTCGCCAAAGGAGATGCGGGTCTGGCCCGAACCGTCGGCGCCCATCACGTAGATCTGTGCGCGGCCGCCACGGTCGGAGGTGAACACCACCTTGCTGCCGTCGGGCGAATAGGATGGCGAGGTGTCGATGGCGGTCGAGTTGGTCAGCCGCGTCGTCGAGCGGCTGCGCAGGTCCATGGCGAAGATGTTGGAATTGCCGTCGTCGCGCAGCAGGCTCATGATCACCTTCTGGCCGTCGGGCGAAAAGCGCGGCGCAAAGGTCATGCCGGGGAAATTGCCGACCAGTTCGCGCTGGCCGGTCTCGATCTGCAGCAGATAGACCCGCGGCTGGCCGCTTTCATAGGACATGTAGGTGATTTCCTGCCGGTTCGGCGAGAAACGCGGCGTCAGCACGATCGACCTGCCGTCCGAAAGATAGCGGACGTTGGCGCCGTCCTGGTCCATGATCGCGAGGCGCTTCTTGCGCGCATTCTTGGCTCCGGATTCGTCGATGAAGACGACGCGGGTGTCGAAATAGCCTTTTTCGCCGGTCAGCCGCTCATAGATGGCGTCGGCGATGATATGGGCGACACGCCGCTGATTGGCGTCGTTGGCGAAGAACTGCTCGCCAGCCATCTGCTGGCCGGCAAAGGTATCCCACAATCGGTACTGGGCGCGGATGCGGCCGTCGGCTTCCTTGCTGACGCTGCCCGTGACCAGCGCCTGCGCGTTGATCACCTTCCAGTCGTCGAAGCGCGGTGCTGCATCGGGGTTGGTGATTTTCTCGATAAAGGCGCTCTTGTCGATCGGAGCGAACAGACCCGAACGCTTCAAATCGGCGGTGACGATCTGCGAAATCTGCGCCCCAAGCGCGTCGCCGCCCTGGAAATCCGTGATGGCGAGCGGCAGCGGCTCGACGTTGCCCTTGTTGACGTTGAGCTCGACGAGCGCCAGCGCCGGCAACGTGCCTGCCGCGGTCATGCCCATCGCCATTGCTGCGACCATCAGGAGCGGCTTGAGGATTGATTTCATGTCTTCTCGCTTCTCGTACTGATTTTCGGATGACAGGGCCTTAGAGGCCGAGCATCTCCCTTGGATCGAAGGTGACGCGGACGTCGGCCCAGATGTCCTGCTTGCCGGCGGGAACTTGCAGGCCGGTGACATCGCATTTTTGCACCGCACGAACGGCACTTTCGTCGAACTGGCGATTCCCGCTCGACTTTTCGACCGCCGGGCGCCCGTCCAGCTTACCGGATGCATCCAAGTTGAACCGCACCACGACGAGGAAGTTCTCGGAACCTTCAAGGCCGACAGGAAGGGTCCAGCAGCCGCCGAGCTGGCTTTCCAGGGCACCCATTTCGGACCTGGAAAGCTTCTGACCTTGGTCCTTGTCGCCGCCGAGCGACGCCTGCTGGGTCGAGCGCTTGGCGCCCCCGCCGGATGGTTTCTGCTTGTCGAGGAGCGCGGAGATCTCGTCGGCGTTGAATTGCTTGTCATCGGATTTCGGCTTCGACGACGCTTCCTTGACCGGCTTGTCGGCGTCCTTGCGCTCCGGCGCCTTGGCGCTTTCGGCCTGCGCCGGCTGCGGCTTCGGCCGCGCTTCCGGCGCGGGAGCGGAATCCGGCAGCTGCGTCGCCTCGGCGGGCGGCTCCTGCGCTATGGCTTCAGCGACGGCGTCGGGCTTGACCTCGGGCGTCGGATCGATGGCAGCGGTCTTGTCCTGCGGCGGCGGGGTCGGCGCCGGCTTGGCCGGTGTCGGCTTGGGATCGGCCTGCTTGACCGGCTCGGGCTTGACCTCTTCCTTGGGCGTCGGCGCCGGCGCCACTTCCGTTGCCGGGGTGGGCTTGGGCTTCTCCTGCGGCTTCGGCACGTCCTCGGGCTTCGGCTTTTCGATCGGGGTCGGCGCGGGCGGCGGAGCCGAGGTCATGTCGACGGGCTTCGGCTTGGCTTCCGGCGTTATCGGCTTGTCGGTGTCGACGCTGTTCTCGCCGACCTTCTGCGCATCCGGAACGATGTCCGGGCGCTGCGTCGGCACAGGCGCCGGCTTTTCATGCATCACGGCCTTCTTGTCGCCCTGCAACGTCTGCGCAATGGCTTCCATCGGCACGATATCGACCGCGACCGACTCGACGTCGGACGACGGAAGTGCCGCCGGCGCCGTCAGCGTGAACAGGCCGAAGGTCAGCGCCGCCGTATGCAAGATGACCGATGTGGTGAGGCCGGTCTTCATCGCGCGTCTACTGGTCCTGTTCCTGCAGTGAAACCAGGCCGATGTTCTTGTAGCCAGCGGCCGAAATACGGGCCATCACCTTCATCGCCGTACCATAGTCGGTGGACTTGTCGCCGCGGATGAAGATGCGCTCCTCATAGCCGGTCTTGGAAATTGCCTGCAGCTTGGCTACCAGCTCCTCGATCGGGATTTCGGTTTCCTGCAGATAAATCTGGCCGGCGGCGTTGATCGAGACGGTGATCGGCTGCGTGTCGGCATTCATCGCCTTAGCCTGCGTATCCGGCAGGTCGATCGGCACGCCGACCGTCAGCATTGGTGCCGCGACCATGAAGATGATCAGCAGCACCAGCATCACGTCGACCATCGGCGTGACGTTGATCTCGGACATCAGTGCATGGTGACGGCCGCGCCGCCTGTGGCCGCGCCCGCCGCGTCCTCCCATGCCCATGGACATACCCATCTGCTACTCCTCAGGCCTTGGGGGCCACTTTTTCATCGATTTGGCGCGAGAGTATGGCGGAGAACTCGTCGGAGAATCCTTCCATGCGCACGGCTATCTTGCTCGCGTCGGACGACAGCTTGTTGTAGGCGATGACGGCGGGAATGGCGGCGAGCAGGCCAATGGCCGTCGCCAGCAGCGCTTCGGCGATGCCCGGCGCAACCACCGCGAGACTGGTATTCTTGGAGCCGGCGATCGCCTGGAACGACGTCATGATGCCGATGACGGTGCCGAACAGGCCGATGAAGGGTGCCGCCGAGCCCGTGGTGGCAAGGAAGCCGAGGCGCCCTTCCAGCTTTTCCATCTCGCGGGTCAGCGCCAGGTCCATCGCCTTGTCGATGCGGGTTTGCAGGCCGAGCGGCGACTTGGCGCCCTTCTCGAAACTCTTCTTCCACTCGCGCATGGCCGCCACGAAAATGGCGCCCATGCCGGTGGTCTTGCGATCGGCGAGCGTGCGGTAAAGCTCCTCCAGCGACTGCCCCGACCAGAACACCTGCTCGAACCGGTTGAGCGCCAGCCGCATGCGGGCATAGGAAACCAGCTTGTCGACGATGATCGCCCAGGTCCAGACC
>NZ_RZQE01000035.1:0-25414 GCF_004022955.1 Mesorhizobium sp. M7A.F.Ca.US.002.01.1.1
GATCATGAGCGAATCCGAACTCAGCCACCGCGCGGCGGAAGAATCGCTGCCGCTGCGCGATGCCTTCTCCGTGCTGTTCTTCGTCTCGGTCGGCATGCTGTTCGACCCGTTCAGCCTGATCAGCAATGGTTGGCCGATCCTGGCGACGCTCGCCATCATCGTCATCGGCAAATCACTGGCCGCGTTCGCCATCGTTGTTGCCTTCGGCTATCCCATCGCCACGGCGCTGATAATCTCGGCAAGCCTCGCCCAGATCGGCGAGTTCTCCTTCATCCTGGCTGAACTCGGCGTCGGGCTGAAGCTGCTGCCGGAACAGGGCCGCGACCTCATTCTGGCCGGTGCGATCCTGTCGATTGTCCTCAACCCGCTGATGTTCCTGGCCATCGACTGGATGAAGCCGTGGCTGGAACGGCGCGCCGCCAGGACGGCACCACCGGTCGAGGCAAAACCGGTTGGTCCGGCGACGGAGCCGGGCCAGGTGGCCTCTGTCGCGGCAGCGGCGAAAAAGGAGGACGGGCCGCCGCCAAAGACGGCACTCACCGGCCATGCCATCCTGATCGGCTACGGCCGTGTCGGTGGCCTGGTCGGCTCGGCCCTGAAAGGCGCGGCAATGCCCTTCCTGGTCATCGAGGACGCCGACAAGACGCTGGCGAAGCTGAAAGCGGACAGCGTCGAGACCGTCGCCGGCAATGCGGCCAATGCCGAAGTGTTCGCCGCCGCCAATCCCGAGGGCGCCAGCCGGCTGATCCTTGCGATCCCCAATGCCTTCGAAGCCGGCCAGATCGTGCTCCGCGCCCGCGCCGCCAATCCCGCTATCAACGTCATCGCCCGTGCCCATTCCGATGCCGAGGTCGAACATCTCAAGGGTTTGGGCGCCGATACGGTGATCATGGGCGAGCGCGAGATTGCGCGCGGGATTGTGGAAGAAGTTCTCGGTTCCAAACCGGGGTTGAGGCGCGAAACCGCCGAGCCGTCGGTGGCCTGAGTCCCAAAGCCCAAGCTGCACTCTCGCACGCTGGCAACGTGATCGGCTCGACCACCCTTTCAAGCGAGCATCACGCCACGAATGCAGAGCCGCCATTTTGCGCGATACCGCTGAGGTATTTGGCCGGCGGCTTCCCAAGCGCCTTCTTGAACATGGTGATGAAGGCCGTAACGGAACCATAGCCGAGATCGCCCGAGACCTGCTGGACACTCTTGCCGGAAGCCAGTTCCCGAATTGCAACGATCAAGTGCAATTGCTGGCGCCAGCGCCCGAAACTCAGCCCCGTCTCCTTTGCCACAAGGCGGGCGAGGCTGCTCTCGCTGAGCGCGATGCGGTTGGCCCATTCCGCCAGTGTGCTGCGGTCGGCAGGGTCTTGCGCCAACGCTTCGGCGATCCTGTTCAAGCGTGGGTCGGACGAGATCGGCAGGTGCAATTGCTGGACAGGCATGCGTGGCAATTCGGTGAGCAGCATCTTGGTCAAGAGTTCGCCCCTCGCCCCGTCATCCTCCACCCGATCGGAAAGCTCGATGATCAATTCGCGCAGCAGGGGCGAGATTGAAAGCGTGCAGCACCGCTCCGGCAGATCGGCGGCTCCCGGCTCTATGTAGACGAAGAAAATCCGGGCGTTGGCGGTTGCGACATTGCTGTGCTCCATGCCGCCGGGGATCCACACCCCGCAATGCGGCGGCACCATCCATAGACCGCTTGGAACGCGGCATGTGACGCCGCCGCCGAGTGCGAAGACGAGTTGGCCTTTGCGGTGCCGATGGGCGGGGACTTCCGCTCTGGTGTCGGGGATGTCGACGCGCACGGCAATCGCCGGCGCGGCAGGGTCATCCACATCGAGATCGAGCCAGGGGTAGCTGAGGGGTTGTCTCATGGTTGACTGTTATTAGCGATTAAACGCCATGATAGCTAAATTCTTTAACAGCGAAAGTCGATAAGCTCCGGCTCGTACTCAGCTTGCCGTGCTTTCCACAGCAAGCTGGCACCGACAAGCCAGCAACAAGGTATGCCATGCTCGCCCTGGTCATCTCTCCCGAAAGCGCGACCGGGTTGAGGCTCGCCGACATCGCCGAGCCTCAACCGGCTTCGAACGAAGCGCTTGTCTCTGTCCACGCAACTTCGTTGAACCGGGGCGAACTGCGCCTGCTTGCCATACGCCCCGAGGGCTGGACACCCGGCCAGGACATCGCGGGGATTGTCGAACGAAGAGCAGCCGATGGTTCCGGGCCAGCCGTCGGCGCCCGGGTTGTTGCTTTGGTCGACGAGGCCGGTTGGGCCGAACGCATCGCAGTCCCAATCGACCGTCTCGCCGTCCTGCCGGATGACGTCAGTTTCGTTTCCGCAGCCACGCTTCCTGTCGCCGGTACGACGGCACTAAGGACTCTACGCCATGGCGGCGACCTCGCCGGCCAGCAGGTGTTGATCACCGGTGCAAGCGGAGCGGTCGGCCGTTTTCAGATCCAGATCGCCCGCGAGCAAGGCGCCTCGGTGACGGCAATCGCCGCGGCCCGGCACGCCGACGATCTCCGCGGCCTCGGAGCCCGGCAGGTTGTCGAAGCGATCGATCTGGCCGAGGGGCCGTTCTCGCTGATCACCGAGTCGGTCGGCGGCCAAAGCCTCGCACGCGCGATCGAACGTATCGCACCTGGCGGGACCATCGTCATGTTCGGTTCGAGCAGCGGCGAGCTGACGCCCGTCGGATTCCGCCAGTTCATTCCGGATCATGAAGGGGCAAGGCTTCAGACTTTTGCGTACTACACGTCTGGTCCAGGCATTGGCGAGGACATCGCCTCACTGCTCGCTCTGGTCGCAGCCGGCCGGCTCGAAACGCGCGTGGCCTTGACGGCGCCGTGGACAGACGTCGCTCAAGCGCTGGACGCACTGCGCCAGCGCAGCTTCAGCGGCAAGGCTGTTCTCACCATAACAGGATGAGCATCCTGTTTTGTCACACGTGCTGGCCGCCATTGATGTGGATTTCCGAGCCAGTCACATACGACGCCTGCTGCGAGCACAGGAAAAAGATGATGTCGGCGACTTCGGCCGTGGTGCCAAGGCGCCTGAGAGGAATGGTCTCGACGATCTTGTCCGTGCCCGGCGACAGGATCGCGGTATCGATTTCGCCCGGCGCAATCGCGTTGACGCGGATGCCGTGCGGACCGAAATCATGCGCCATCTCGCGCGTCAGCGAGCCGAGTGCCGCCTTCGATGTCGCGTAGGCCGTGCCGGCGAAAGGATGCACGCGGGTTCCGGCGATCGAGGTTACGTTGACGATCGAGCCCTTGGCCGCCGCCAGTTCCTTGAACAGCCCGCGCGCCAGCATGATCGGCGCGAAGAAATTAACCTGGAACACGTCGCGCCAGACATGCATCGGCGTGTCGATCGAATTCATGCGGCTGTTGCCGTCCTTGAGCTTCGGCGAAATGCCGGCATTGTTGACCAGCGCATGCAACTGGCCGCCATGCGCTTCCAGCCGGTGGCGAATTTCGGAGACGGCGATGCCGACATCCTCCTGATCGGCGAGATCGACCTTGATGTGGTCTTCCGGCCCGGCCGGCCACGGGCAGTCCTCGGCGAAAGCCTGCCTGGAGCAGGTGATGACGCGCCAGCCCTCGCGCGAAAAACGCTTGACGGTGGCGTGGCCGATGCCGCGGCTGGCGCCGGTCAGCACGATGGTCTTTCGGGTGTCGAGCTCAGTCATTTCAGGTCTCCAGCCGGCAGATGTAGCCGAACGCCGCCGAGGTGGCGAGAGGCCGAAATGTCACCATTCACCTCAAAGGAGGAACCGGGAAGCCGGCTCGCCGTTGGTCCTTGAATGCGGAAAGGGTGCGGGGTTCTGAATCAATCTATCAGGACAAAGTCATGACACAGACAGCACCCCTCGACATCGCCACCGCCTTCACCAAAGCGTGGACAGGACACGACCTCGAAAAGGCAGCATCCTATGTCGCCGACGACGTCGTTTTTGATGGGCCGATGCAACAGTCGACTGGCAAGGCCCCCTACCTCGAGGGCCTGACCAAACTTTCACAGGATGTGACCGGTGTGCGCATGATCGCGGCCTTCGGAGACGACCACCAGGCGCTGCTAATGTATGACTTGATGACAGAGTCGTCCGGCGCGCTTTCCTGCGCCAAGCACCTCACCATCAGCGACGGCAAAATTCACAGCGACAAACTGACCTTTGACAGCAAGAAGCTGGGCAGCGCCAAACCAAAGGCGAATTAGCAGGTCTACTCAGCCGCCAAGGAGGTCGAGGATCGAGGTCTGCCGCTTCTTGCGCGGGCCGCCAACGTCGCCTGGCGGCACCGGGTGCTTGATCGACGCGGTGGCGCCGTCATCCCCCGGCATGGAAAGGCCATCGGCATCGACGGTTTGGGCGGGACGAGCCGCGCGGACCGGCGCTGGCGCTTGGGCAACCGGCGCTGCTGGCCGCGCCGGTGCCTGCTGACCGACCGACGTGGACGGAACCGGCGCCGTGTTGTTCGCCGAGGGTATCTCGTCGGGGACGATTGTGTCGGCCGGCGTCGACTTCCAGGTGCCGGGCAGCGGCCGCACCGGCACACCCTCGTGGGCCGCAACCATGAACTCGTGCCAGGCCTGCGCCGGCAGTGCGCCGCCGGTGACCTTCTTCATCGGGCTGCCATCATCATTGCCGAACCACACACCGGTGGTGAGATTGGCGGTGTAGCCGACGAACCAGGCGTCGCGCGAATTCTGACTGGTGCCGGTCTTGCCGGCCGATGGCCAGGCGAAAGCCGCTTTCCGGGCAGTGCCGATCTCAACCGTGCCCGTCATCATCGAGTTCATCATGCCGACGATCTCAGGCTTGACGACGCGCGGCGCGCTGCCGCCGCCGCTGTCGTAAAGCACTTTGCCCTCGGTGGTCGTCACGCGCCGGATGAAATGGATGTCGGGCTTGTAGCCGCCATTGGCAAAGGGGACATAGGCCGATGTCAACTCCAGCGGCGTCACTTCCGAAGTGCCGAGCGCGATCGAGGTGTTGGCTGTCAGGTCGGACTGGATGCCCATGCGGTGCGCCGCCTCGACAACCGCGTTCGGCCCAACCTCCATGGTCAGCTGCGCTGCCACCGAGTTCAGAGACTTGGCCAGCGCGGTGGCCAGCGTCACCTTGCCGAAATACTTGCCGCCGTAATTGTCGGGCGTCCAGTTGCCGATCTTGATCGGCGCATCGTTGCGGATGCTGTCGGGCGTGCGGCCGGCTTCAAGAGCGGCCATATAGACGAACGGCTTGAATGCCGAGCCCGGCTGGCGACGTGCCTCCGAAGCACGGTCGAACTGACTGGTCGAATAGTCGTAGCCGCCGACCATGGCGCGCACCGCACCGGAATCGTCGATCGACACCAGGGCGCCCTGGCTGACGTTGAGTTTCTTGCCGCTGTCGTCGATCAGCCTGCGGATCGATTGCTCGGCGAGCTTCTGCAGGTTCAGGTCGACGGTGCTGTCGATGACGATATCGCCGCGTACGTCGCCGATCAGGTCGGGCAGTTCCTCCATGATGGTATCGGCGACGTAATTCTCCGAGCCGGTCCAATAGGAAGGCGCACGCGTTGCCGGCGCGCTCATCGCCGAGGTCAGTTCCTTGGCGCTGATCTTGCCCTCGTCGCGCATGGCGGCAAGCACCAGCTGCGAGCGTTCCTCGGCGGCCTTCGGATCGCGTGCCGGGGACAGCCGCGACGGCGCCTTCAGCAGGCCGGCAAGCAATGCGGCTTCCGACAGGGTGACGTCGCGCGCGCTCTTGCCGAAATAGCGGCGCGAGGCCGCTTCGACGCCATAGGCGCCGGAGCCGAAATAGACCCGGTTCAGGTACATTTCGAGGATCTGGTCCTTGGTGTGCTTGTGCTCCAGCCATAGCGCCAGCAGCACTTCCTGCACCTTGCGCTCCAGCGTGCGGTCGGGTGTCAGGAACAGGTTCTTGGCCAATTGCTGGGTCAGCGTCGAGCCACCCTGCGAGAAATGCCCGCCAAGCACATTGGTGACCATGGCGCGGGAAAGCCCGATCGGGTCGATGCCGAAATGCGAGTAGAAGCGCCGATCTTCGATGGCGATGACGGCTTCCGGGATATAGGGCGACATTTCGTGCAGGCCGACCGCCTCGCCGCCGCTCATGCCGCGATTGGCGAGCAATTGGCCATCTGCCGAGACGATCTTGATGTTGGGGGCGCGGTCGGGAATCGACCAGGTCGTCGCCGCCGGCATCTTGGCGCCGTAGTAGATGACGATGCCGGCCACGGCGATGCCGCCCCAGATGGCGAGCACGAAGCACCAGTAGAACAGCCGGCCGAGCACGCCGAACAGGCCGCGCCGGCTTCTGCCGCGCTTGACCCGCGACGATTTCCCTTTGGCCGGCTTGCGTTTTGCGGAGGCTTTGCGATTGCTCGGCACGACGCGATCCTCCTCGTTCACCGAAAGACCCGCCGAGGACCGCGCCTGCGGCGGCCCCTCGAAACTGGGTTCGATGCGACTGTCTCTGCGGTTCGCCATGCGCTGTGCTTGATGTCCCCGATGCCTATGGCGTTCGGGTTGAAGAGTAGATGCGGCGATTTAAGGGCGGGTTAAGTCGTGTTCGAATGCCGGCCTTGGGGTTGGGCAGCCAAAAAGGCCAGCGTCTGCTCTTTGCAGGTTACTGACACCACGCTGTTCGCTGTCTCGTTCAGATGGGCTCGAACTTCACATCCGGCTGGTCGGGACCGCCGGCTTGCCGCAACAGCGCGACAATGTGTTCGCCCCTGTCAACCGGCTGTCGCCTCCAGTTCGAGGCGTTCGTGACGTGCAGCCAGCCATCGACCATCATGAAAAAATCCTCGGATTGATCATGTCCGGCGCCGAAGCGAAGCGATTTGTTTTCAGCGGATCGAATCAGCGCCGGATCGATCGACCTGTAGAGCACAGGCCAGTTGCCGCCGCCGGAATCCATATGAAACTTGTAGCTCGGGGCGAAATCCAGCCGTCGCCGCAACAGGCTTCCGTCGAAAAAACAGAAGCCGGGCCACAGGAACCAGCCGCCTGGCGTCGGCGTGTCGCGCCGCACGCTGCCGTAGAGGCTTTTGCCCTCCATCCGGGCGCGGATCGAAAACGGTTCAGTCGGAAAGATGTCATGATCGATGAAGCCGAACAGCTTCGGCCCGAACCTGGGCAAGAAATTCCGCACGATCCAGTTGAGCGCTTGACCGTGCGATCTGCTGACGACCAGTCTGTTCTTCGGCAATGCGACATAGGGGACATGCTGGCGACGGCAGAGATCGCGGATTGCTTTCCTTGCCTCGCCCTTGTTGCTGTTGTCGAAAACGATGTAGCTTTCGTGCTCGGCCAGGTATCGGCGTACCAGGTGGATCTGCCATTCGATCATTTCGGGCCGGTTGAAGGCCACGGTGGCGACGACCGCATCGCGGAATACCTGCTCTTGCCCCTGCAATTCGCTGACCGGTGCGGATGTCCTCAGAAAGCGAAACACCCGCCAACGATAGCGCAGCAGCGCCTCGCGCCTTGGCGGCCTGTTCAGCCTCTCCCATTCCGCCACGGTGATTCCAGGCTGATCGACGTCTTCCGGGGCGTCAGAAGCAACCATGTCGCGCCCCCGCATAGCTTAGTTCTGCTGGATCGAAATGCCCTTGTCGTCGATCTTGAGCTCGACGCCCTTGGGTTTGGTCTGCTCGCGATAGACATAGATGCCGAGCGCGATGACCACGACGACGAGCGCGCCGATGACGAGATAGAGCGTATTCTGTTTCATGGCGCGCTCTTTGCGTTGTCGAGCCTCAGGCTCGTTTCAGAACCTTGACCAGCACCAGCAGGATGATGGCGCCGATCGTGGCATGGATGATCGCGGCGAGAGTGCCGCCGCCGATGGAAAAGCCGATCCGCGGAAACAGCCAGCCGGCGATGAACGCACCGACGATGCCCACGATGATGTTGCCGATCAGGCCGAAGCCGAAGCCGGAAACGATGAGACCGGCGAGCCAGCCGGCGATGGCACCGATGATGATGAAGACGAGCAGGCTTTCGACACCCATAGCGATTTCCTCCGAGCAAGAGGGCGACCGCGGACCGGAAAGCCCCGAATCGGCCTCGATATCAACGGCTTCAGGCTATTCGAAAGCAGCCGGCCTCACCAGCGGCGCGCTCATTGATCGTCGTCGTCGCTTGCGGCAGGGCGCCAGCTGGTCGGCTCGACCTTCTTTTGCGTGTGACTGTCGATATAGACCCACCAGCCGTCGTCGCGATATTGCGCGATGGATTCGTTGATGACGCCGTCGCTGTCCTTCCAGGTCACGGAGACCTTGGAGCCGTCTGTCGGCGCGGTCGCAATCGGCTTTCTGTCCGCCATGTCATTATCCCCAATTGCACCGACAAACTGAGCCGACAGAACGCGACGGCCTGTATCCGGTTCCAAACGGTCACCGGCCCGCGGAGCGCGCCCACGGCCCTCAGCTATGGGCGAAGATATCCTCTTCGTCCCAGCCCATCAGGTCAAGCTTGGCACGCGTCGGCAGGAAGCGGAAGCAGGCATCGGCCTCCTTGGTCCGCCCATCGCGCGCCAGCCGTCCGGCCAGCACATCGCGCAACCGGTGCAGATAGAGCACGTCGGAAGCCGCATATTCGAGCTGTTCGGGCGACAGCGTCTCGGCCGCCCAGTCCGACGATTGCTGCGCCTTGGACAGCCCGACGCCGAGAAGCTCGAAGCAGATGTCCTTGAGCCCGTGGCGGTCGGTATAGGTGCGGGTCAGCCGCGAGGCGATCTTGGTGCAGAACACCGGCTCCGGCATGACGCCGAACGCATTGTAGAGAACGGCAAGATCGAAGCGGCCGTAGTGGAACAGCTTGGTTACGCCGCGGTTCCTCAGCAGGCTGACGAGGTTCGGCGCCTTCTTCTGGCCGGGCGCGATCTGGATGACGTCGGCGCTGCCGTCGCCAGGCGAAATCTGCACCACGCACAGCCGGTCGCGATGCGGATTGAGCCCGAGCGTTTCGGTGTCGATGGCCACTGCCCCGACATTGTAGTGCGAGAGGTCGGGCAGGTCGTTTTTATGGAAACGGATATCGGCCATTATCTTCTCCGGTCGAGCCCTATAGTGTCCCCTGACCCGCAGGGGATGCTGCAGCGCTTTATCTTGTGGCCCGTCCTCGCCGCGATCGGCTGAAAAATCAACAGGAAAACAGGGGTGCCGCTGCTCAGCGCGTCAAGGCATCGAGAATCCGCGCCCAGGAGCGCTGGCCCTTGTGGAAGGAGCTGAGCTCGTATTTCTCGTTGGGCGAGTGGATGCGGTCGTCGTCGAGGCCGAACCCGACCAGCAGCGATTCCATGCCGAGATAGGTCTGGAAATCGCCGACAACCGGAATGGAGCCGCCGCTGCCCGTCGTTACCGCCGGCTTCGGCCATTCGTCGGACAGCGCATTCTTGGCCTTGGCCAGGAAGGGCGAGTCGTAGGAAAGCTGGATTGCCGGCGAGCCGCCATGCGGATGGAATTCGACGGAACAGTCGGCCGGAATGCGCTCCTTGACGAACTTCTGGAACGCGGCCCGGATTTTTTTCGGGTCCTGCTTGTGGACGAGGCGAAACGAGACCTTCGCCGAGGCTTCGGCCGCGATCACCGTCTTGAAGCCCTTGCCGGTATAGCCGCCGATGATGCCGTTGAATTCGGCCGTCGGCCGCGCCCAGGTCAATTCCAGCACGGAGCGGCCCTTTTCGCCCGACGGGATCGACAGGCCGACCGGTCCCAGGAACGTCTCGGCAGTCTCGCCGAGCGTCTCCCATGATTTCAGGATCTGCGACGGCGTTTCCTCGACGCCATCATAGAAGCCGGGAATGGTGATGTGGCCGTCCTTGTCGTGGATATCGGCCAGCACCCTGGCCAGGATGCGGATCGGGTTGGCGGCGGCACCACCATAGAGGCCCGAATGCAGGTCGCGGTCGGCGGCCTTCACCGTGATCTCCTCACCCACCAGCCCGCGCAATCCGACGCAGATCGACGGCGTGTCGCGATCCCACATGCCGGTATCGCAGACCAGCGCGAAATCGGCCTTGAGTTCGCCGGCATTGGCCTCGAGGAACGGCTTCAGCGAAGGCGAACCGGATTCCTCCTCGCCCTCGAACAGGATGGTGATGCGGCAAGGCAGATTGCCATGCACCTGTTTCCAGGCGCGGCAAGCCTCGACGAAGGTCATCAACTGGCCCTTGTCGTCGGCCGACCCCCGACCGACGATCACCTTGTGGTCCGGCCCGACCTCCTTGACAGCAGGCGCGAACGGATCGCTTTCCCACAATTCGATCGGGTCGACCGGCTGAACGTCATAATGGCCGTAAAACAGCACATGCGGCGAACCGGCCGGGCCGTCATGGTGCGCAACCACCATCGGGTGGCCGGGCGTGTCGCGAACGCTGGCGTCGAAGCCGATCAGCTCGAGTTCGGCCACCAGCCATTCCGCCGCCTTGCGGCAGTCGGCGGCATAGGCTGGATCGGTGGAGATGGACTTGATCCTGAGCAAGCCGAACAGGCGCTCGAGGCTCTGGTCGAGATTCTTGTCGAGACGGTCGAGGACGGGGGAAACTGCGGACATATGTGAAGCCTTTCGATTCAGAACCGGAACCGTAAAGGCATGACGGGAAAACGAAAAGCCCGCGATCATTGGACCACGGGCTGCAAACGTCTCTGCGAGGCAAAAAAAGACCGCCGTGGTGGAGGGGGAACCACGGCGGCCTTCTACTCGAAACGATGCGGCAGCCCGGAGAGGGGGGATAGGCTGCCGCAGGTGTCCGGGATAGGCGGGGGACGGGCCTTGCTCCGGACTCGGCGAAAACTGCCGATGACGTGTATTTGGGTCTCTGAACGTGGCGATTCAAGGGCACGAAAATTACAGTTTTGTAACATGGCCGTGAGCAGGGTGACGGCGATCTGTCAGGGTGTTGCCGGAACCGATAGTCGAGGCTGCCTTTGGCATGGACCAAGCCGCCGCGCCGCGCTATCCCTGCCGGCATGAAAAAAGGCGATCATCTCTTCCTTGTCGACGGCTCCGGCTACATCTTCCGTGCCTATCACGCGCTGCCGCCGCTGACCCGCAAATCCGACGGCCTGCCGGTCGGCGCCGTTTCCGGCTTCTGCAACATGCTGTGGAAGCTGATGCTCGACGCCCGCAATACCGATGTAGGCATCGTGCCGACGCATTTCGCCGTCATTTTCGACTATTCGTCAAAAACCTTCCGCAACGACCTCTACCCCGAATACAAGGCCAACCGCTCGGCACCGCCGGAAGATTTGATCCCGCAATTCGGCCTGATCCGCCAGGCGACCAGGGCGTTCAACCTGCCCTGCGTCGAGATCGAAGGCTACGAGGCTGACGATCTGATCGCCACCTATGCGAGGCTCGCCTGCGAAGCCGGCGGCGATACCACCATCATCTCCTCCGATAAGGATTTGATGCAACTGGTTGGCGATACGGTCGCCATGTACGACCCGATGAAGGACCGCCAGATCGGCATTCCGGAGGTCATCGAGAAATGGGGCGTGCCGCCGGAGAAGATGGTCGACCTGCAGGCGCTGACCGGCGATTCGGTCGACAATGTGCCTGGTGTGCCCGGCATCGGGCCGAAGACGGCGGCGCAACTGCTCGAACAGTTCGGTGACCTAGACACGCTGCTGGCCCGGGCCGGCGAGATCAAACAGGACAAGCGCCGGGAATCGATCATCGCCAACGCCGACAAGGCGCGCATTTCTCGTCAGCTGGTGACGCTGATGAACGATGTGCCGGTGACCGAGGGTCTGGAGGATTTCGTCCTGCACGCGCCCGACGGCCCGAAGCTGATCGGTTTCCTCAAGACCATGGAATTCACCTCGCTGACCCGCCGTGTCGCGGAAGCGACCAGCACCGAGGCCGGCGACGTCCAGGCCGTCGCGGTCACCGTCGAACGCGCCGATCATGCCCATGGCCCAGACGTTGGCGCCGGTTTGCCGCCGGTTGCCCGAAACGCGCCTGGCACTGAACCGGACGAAGCCGGCGGGACGGCGGAGACGTCAAAACAAGGCGATACCCCCTCCCTGCTCGCGGCACTAAGGCTGGAGCGCGCGGCCACCGGCAAGATCGACATTTCGGCCTATCACTGCATCCGCGATATCTCGACCCTGAAAGCCTGGGTCGCCGAGGCACGGGAGGCTGGCATCGCCGCCTTCGACGTCAGGGCGACATCCGCCGATCCGATGCAGGCGGAACTGATCGGCATGGCCATCGCCACGGCTCCCGGACGCGCCGCCTACATTCCCTTCGCCCATATGAGCGGCAATGGCGACCTGCTCGGTGGTGGCGCGCTCGAAAACCAGATTCCGCTGCGCGAGGCGCTGGCGGTGCTGAAACCGCTGCTCGAAGACAGATCGGTTCTCAAGATCGCGCAGAACCTGAAATACGATCTTGTCATCATGAGCCGCTACGGCGTCGATGTCGCACCGTTCGACGACACGATGCTGATCTCCTACGTGCTCGATGCCGGTACGCCCCATGGTCACGGCATGGATGCGCTTGCCGAAAAGTGGCTCGGTCATACCCCTCTTCAGCTCAAGGACGTGACCGGCTCGGGCAAAAGCTCGGTCGGTTTCGATCAGGTCGACATCGACAAGGCGACGGCTCATGCCGCCGAAGACGCCGATGTGACGCTGCGGCTCTGGCTGGTGCTGAAACCGCGGCTTGCCGCCAAGGGCCTGGTGTCTGTCTATGAGCGGCTGGAGCGGCCGCTGGTGCCGGTGCTGGCGCGCATGGAACAGCGCGGCATCTCGGTCGACAGGCAGATCCTATCGCGGCTCTCCGGCGAATTGGCGCAGGGCGCCGCTCGCCTCGAAGAGGAAATCTACCAGCTCATCGGCGAACGCATCAACATCGGTTCGCCAAAGCAGCTCGGCGACATCCTGTTCGGGCGCATGGGCCTGCCCGGCGGTTCCAAGACCAAGACCGGCCAGTGGTCGACGTCGGCGCAGCTTCTCGAAGATCTCGCCGCCGAAGGTCACGAACTGCCGCGCAAGATCGTCGACTGGCGCCAGCTGACCAAGCTGAAATCGACCTATACCGATGCGCTGCCCGGCTTCATCCATCCCGACACCAAGCGCGTCCACACCTCCTACGCATTGGCCGCGACGACGACGGGACGCCTGTCGTCCTCCGACCCGAACCTGCAGAACATTCCGGTGCGCACCGCCGAAGGCCGCAAGATCAGGACCGCCTTCATCACCGACAAGAGCCATCGGCTGGTCTCGGCCGACTACAGCCAGATCGAATTGCGGGTGCTCGCCCATGTCGCCGAGATCCCGCAACTGCGGCAGGCTTTCGCCGACGGCGCCGACATCCACGCCATCACCGCGTCGGAGATGTTCAACGTGCCGGTCGAAGGCATGCCCTCGGAGGTTCGCCGCCGCGCCAAGGCGATCAATTTCGGCATCATCTACGGCATTTCGGCCTTCGGTCTCGCCAACCAGTTGTCGATCCCGCGCGAGGAAGCCGGCAACTACATCAAGAAATATTTCGAGCGCTTCCCCGGCATCCGCGATTACATCGAGGAGACCAAGGCTTATGCCCGCGAGCATGGCTTTGTCGAAACGATCTTCGGCCGCCGCATCCATTACCCCGACATCCGCTCCTCGAACCCGTCCCTGCGCGCTTTCAACGAGCGAGCCTCGATCAACGCCCGCCTGCAAGGCACCGCCGCCGACATCATCCGCCGTGCCATGATCCGCATGGAGGAGGCGCTGGAAAGAGCAGGGCTTTCGGCACGCATGCTGCTGCAGGTGCATGACGAACTGATCTTCGAGACCGTCGAGGCGGAAGTCGAGGCGACGATCCCGGTCGTGCGTCATGTCATGGAAAACGCGGCGATGCCGGCGGTCTCGATGTCGGTGCCGCTGCATGTCGACGCGCGCGCCGCCAACAATTGGGACGAGGCGCATTAGCACCAACGCAAGGTGTGTTGAGATTCAGATCAGGCCGAGTCGAAAATGGTGGATTCCGGGAGCCGGAGCGGAGCGTACTTTTCGTACGTGAGCACCGGAAGCGCAGGAAGCCGCCATTTGCAGGCCGGCATCATCTGAATATCAACTCACCTCAAGCCGCCTCAGCCAAACACTTGGCACATGTCCCGCGAAACTCGATCACCGCCTTCTTGGCGGCGAAGCCGGTGGAGCGCACCCATTCGTCCAAGCTGTGGCCGACATCGTGGTCGGACATCTCGGTGACCTGCCCGCATGTGTCGCAAATGGCGAAGGCAGTCATCGAATGGCTGTGGTCATGCGGCTCGGCGCAGGCGACGAAGGAATTGATGCTTTCAAGCCGATGCACGAAACCTGACTTCACCAGCGTGTCGAGCGCGCGATAGACCTGAAGCGGTGCGCGAAAACCGCGCTCGCGCAATTGGTCGAGCAAGGTGTAGGCACTGAGCGGTCCGCTGGCGGTCTCGAGTTTCTCGAGCACGCACAGCTGGTTTTTCGTCAGCACATCCCTTGCCGCCATGATCCTGTTTCCAACTCGCCTTGCGTCGCTTGCGCCGCGCACAAACGATCCATGTCCCCCCAGATAGCGACGAACAGGCATTTTTGCTACTGTTTCCAGCATTCTGCCCGCAAGGCGGCCGAGAACATCGATCGGAGCGGGGCAACAGGCAGGTTGCCCGCCGTTTTTCGCTTTGCCGGCTTATCGAGCGGACCTATTTCCTCGGCGGGCCTTTGCGCTCGGCAGAAGCCGCCCACAGATTGATGTCGGATTCGCGCGCGTAGGTGTCGATCTCGGCGAGTTCGGCATCGCTGAAGTCGAGCGCCTTGAGCGCGCCGACGCAGTCCTCGACCTGCTCCGGCCGGCTGGCGCCGATCAGTGCCGAGGTCACCCTCCCCTTGCGCAGCACCCAGGCCAGCGCCATCTGCGCCAGCGTCTGTCCGCGCCTGCCGGCGATGGCGTCGAGCGCCTTGATGTTGGCGATGGTCTTGTCGTTGATGAAGGCTGTCTTCAGCGACTTGCCCTGCGACGCACGGCTGCCGTCCGGAATGCCGCCGAGATACTTGTCCGTCAGCATGCCTTGCGCCAGCGGCGAGAACACGATGGAGCCAACGCCGAGCCCTTCGAGCGTGTCGAGCAAGCCGTCTTCCTCCACCCAGCGGTTCAGCATCGAATAGCTCGGCTGGTGGATGACGCAAGGCGTGCCAAGCTGCTTCAAGATATCGGCCGCCTCGCGCGTGCGCTGCGAATTGTAGGACGAGATGCCGGCATAGAGCGCCTTGCCCGAGCGCACGGCATGGTCGAGCGCACCCATCGTTTCTTCCAGCGGCGTGTCGGGATCGAAACGGTGCGAATAGAAGATATCGACATAGTCGAGCCCCATCCGCTTGAGGCTCTGGTCGAGGCTGGCCAGAATGTATTTGCGCCCACCCCATTCGCCGTAGGGCCCGGCCCACATCTGGTAGCCGGCCTTGGTCGAGATGATCAATTCGTCGCGGTAGGCAGCGAAGTCGGTGCGCAGGATCTCACCGAAGGCGGTTTCGGCAGAACCGGGCGGCGGACCGTAATTGTTGGCGAGGTCGAAATGCGTGATGCCGAGGTCGAAGGCCTTGCGCGCGATCGCCTGCTTGGTCTTATGCGGCGTGTCGTTGCCGAAATTGTGCCACAGGCCCAGCGAGATCGCCGGCAGCTTCAGGCCGGAGCGGCCACAGCGGTTGTAGACCATTTTCTCGTAACGGTTTTCGGCGGGCGTGTAGGGCATCGGAAAATCCTCGAATGGAAACGAGCCGGTCGGCTGCATTCGTCACAACGCGGCGAGTTGGCTCTGCCCCCCACCCTTACCCTCTCTCCGTCGAAACGGGGAGAGGGTTGAGGTGTGCTGCCCTATTTCTTCTTCGCCAAAAGCGCCTTGGCTTCCTTGACGCCAAGTGCGGCCGGCCGTTCGCAGGTGGTCTGCATGGCGACGAACTTGCCGGTTTCGCCGGAACGCAGCAGGCCGGTCATCACGTCGACGGCGTGCAGCGCCAGCTCCATCGAACAGCGGTGCGGCCGGCCTTCCGCGATCGCCACCGCCATATCGGCAAGGCCTGACGTGCGGTAGTTGGCCATCATGCCTTGCGAATGCATCTCGTTGGGCACGCCGAACGGATGCGGCCAGTTCGGCAGCTTCTTGACCGGTTTGGCCGCGACGGTGAAGCGAACGTCACCACCGAAGAAGTTCGGGTCCGGCACAAACACCGTACCCGCCTCGCCATAAAGCTCCATCGGCGCGTGGCCGTGGGCCCAGACGTCCCAGCTGGTGTTGAGCGTGATAACGGCGCCGTTCTCGAACTCCAGCAGGCCATGGATGGTCGTCGGTGTGTTGACCGGTATCTTTTCACCCGCGCGCGGCTTTGAACTGATCGTGCGCTCCTTGGCTGGCGTCGTGGCGAAGGCCGCGACCTGCTTCACCGGCCCGATCAGCTGGATCAGATTGGTGATGTAATATGGTCCGATGTCGAGCACCGGCCCCGCGCCTGGCTGGAAAAAGAAATCCGGATTGGGGTGCCAGTGCTCCATGCCGTGACCCATGACATGGCAGGTACCGCTCGTGACCTTGCCAAGCTTGCCGGTGTCGATCAGGTTGCGTACCAGCTGGTGCGCGCCGCCGAGGAAAGTGTCTGGCGCCGAGCCGATGCGCAGACCCTTTTTCTCCGCCCGCTTCTTAAGGTCGAGCCCTTCCTTGACCGACAGCACGAACGGCTTTTCCGAATAGACGTGCTTGCCGGCGTCGAGGATCTGCTTTGACACCTCATAGTGCACCGCCGGGATGGTCAGATTGACGATGATGTCGATGTCGTCGGCCTTGAGCAGGTCTTCGACGGTTTCGGCGCGCAGCTTGAACTCCTTCGCCCGCGCCTTGGCCGCCTCCATGTTGATGTCGGCGCAGGCACGCATCTCGATACCGCGGAACAGCGGCGCCAGCGAAAAATACGCCTTCGAGATGTTGCCGCAGCCGATCACGCCGATGCCAAGTTTCTTTGCCATGCTGATTGCTCCTAATAGGTTTTGGCGGCTGCGATGGAGCGGCGGGCGAAACGCTCGATGTCGTTGGGGTTGTCCTGTTCCATGACGTAGTATTGGGCAGCACTCCTGGCACGCAACACCTTGATCAGGCCGGCCCAGTCGATGGTGCCATGGCCGACATCCGACCAGCCATCCTCATCCAGCCCCTCGCCGGGCTTGGCCATGTCCTTGACGTGGACGGCGCTGATGCGCTTGCCGTGTTTCTCGATCCACGGCAGCGGATCATCGCCGCCGCGCACCACCCAGGCAACGTCCATCTCCCAGCTGACATCGGGCGCGGATGACAGGATGTGGTCCTGCGGCACCGATCCGTCGGCAAGTTTCTTGAACTCGAAATCATGATTGTGCCAGGCAAAGCCGTAGCCGGCCTTTTTCGCGGCATCACCGACCTTGGCCAGGCGTTCGCCGAAACCACGCCAGCCGGCCACGTCGGATGGCCGCTGGTCGGGCATCAGGAAAGGGCAGATGAGCAGCGTGATACCGAGTGCGTCGGCGGTTTTGCGCACGCCGTCAAAATCGTTCTCGAGCGCGTCGATCGAGAAATGCCCAGTCGGCATGGCAAGCCCGTTCCTGTCGAGCTCGGCACGGAATGCCTTGGGATCATCATAGACGCCGCCGAAACCTTCGACCTGGGCGTAGCCGAGCTTGCCGAGCATGGCGAGCACACCGTCCCAGGGTTGGAAATTGCGGGCGCTGTAAAGTTGGAATGACCAATTCATCGTCTCTGTCCGTTTTGCTTGGGGATCGTCGTTGGAAGGTTGGTTCTCGGAAGCTAGATGCGTGTGCCGGTTGCGGTGTCGAAAAGCGAGGCGCGCATCGGATCGAATCCAAGCGTCACCGCCTCGTCGTTCTTGGGCGTGCGTTCCGAGGTCACTCGGACGCTGAAATTCTGCTGGGCAAGCTTCAGCCAGACCAGCGTGTCGGAGCCCATGGGTTCGACCACCTCGACATTGGCGGCCATCGAGAACGGCCAGCCGGTGCCGCTGTTCAGGCTGACATGCTCGGGCCTGATACCGAATGTGACGGGGCCGGGAGCCGGAGGCTTGGCAAAGTCGTAAGTGCCGAGCGGGATCTTGATATCCCCGGCCGCGAACCGCCAGCCGCCGTCGGCGTCTTCCAGGTGGCCATCGACGAAGTTCATTGCGGGCGAACCGAGAAAGCCGGCGACGAAACGGTTGACCGGACGGTTGTAGATGGTCTGCGGCGCATCGAGCTGCTGGATGACGCCGCCCTTCATCACCGCGATGCGGTCGGCCAGCGTCATCGCCTCGATCTGGTCGTGGGTGACGTAGATCATGGTGTTCTGCAGCTTGCGATGCAGCAGTTTGATCTCGACGCGCAGTTCGGCGCGCAGCTTGGCATCGAGATTGGACAGCGGCTCGTCGAACAGGAACACGTCGACATCGCGCACCAGCGCCCGTCCGATGGCGACGCGCTGGCGCTGGCCGCCGGAAAGTGCGGCCGGCTTACGCTGCAGCAGCGGCTCGATCTGCAGGATTTCAGCCGCCCGCGCGATCCGCTTGGCGATCTCTTCTTTTGGCGTGCCGGCGACACGCAGCCCGAAGGACAGGTTCTTCTCCACCGTCATTTGCGGATAGAGCGCATAGGACTGGAACACCATGCCGATGCCGCGGTCCTTGGGCTCTTCCCAGGTGACGTTCTTGCCCTTGATGAAGATGCGGCCTTCGGAAACGTCGAGCAGGCCGGCAATGCAATTGAGCAAGGTCGACTTGCCGCAGCCGGACGGCCCGAGCAGCACGATGAACTCGCCATCGGCGACATCCAGATTGAGCGTCTCCAGGACGGTCACCGCGCCGAAATTCAGCGACAGGTCCTGGATCGAAACGCTGGTATCGTTGGCTGCCGTCATCGCCATCACCCCTTCACCGCGCCGGCGGCGATGCCGCGTACGAAAAGCTTGCCGGAGATGAAGTAGACGATGAGCGGCACAAGCCCGGTCAGGATGGTTGCGGCCATATTGACGTTGTACTCCTTCACGCCTTGCACCGAATTGACGATGTTGTTGAGCTGCACCGTCATCGGATAGGTGTCGGGGCGGGTGTAGACGACGCCGAACAGGAAGTCGTTCCAGATGCCGGTCACCTGCAGGATGATGGCAACGACGAAGATCGGCAGCGACATCGGCAGCATGATGCGCAGGAAGATGCCCCAGAAGCCGGCACCGTCGACACGTGCCGCCCGGAACAGCTCCTCCGGCATCGAGGAGAAATAATTGCGGAACAGCAGCGTCAGGATCGGCATGCCGAAAATGGAATGGACGATCACCAGCCCGCTGAGGCTGCCATAGAGGCCGATCTCGCGCAGGATGATGACGATCGGATAGATCATCACCTGGTAGGGAATGAAGGCGCCGACGATCAGGATGATGAAGAACGTATCGGCGCCCTTGAAGCGCCAATTGGCCAGTGCATAACCGTTCACCGAGGCGATGGCGATCGACAGCAGCACTGACGGCACGGTGATGCGCACCGAATTCCAGAAGCCGCGCGAAAGTCCGTCGCAGTTAAGGCCGGTGCAGGCAGTCGACCACGCCTTGACCCACGGTTCGAAAGTGATCTCGAGCGGCGGTGAGAAGATGTTGCCGAGCCGGATCTCCGGCATGCCCTTGAGCGAGGTGACGACCATGACGTAGAGCGGCAAGAGGTAGTAGACCGCCATGACGAACAATGTGCCGTATAGGAAGACGTTGCGGCGCGAAATCACGCGGCGCGGCTTCGGGCCGTAGGGATCGGTGATGCCCTGGCGCGCGCCGGCGGCGGTGCTCGCTTGAGCGGTGATGTCTGCCATGCTCATTTGCGCCGCCCGAACTCGAGATAGGCCCAGGGCACGATGACGATCACCACCGAGAGCAGCATCATGGTCGAGGCAGCAAAGCCCTGGCCGAGGTTCTGGGCGAAGAACATATAGTCGTAGACGTATTTGGCCGGCACTTCGGAGGCGATGCCCGGGCCGCCGCTGGTCTGGGCCACGACGAGGTCATAGACCTTGACGATGCCGGCAGCGATGATGACGAGCGTGGTGATGAAGACCGGCCGCATCATCGGGATGACGATGAACAGATAGGTCTTCCACATCGGGATCCCATCCACCCGCGCCGCCTTCCAGATGTCCTCGTCAATGCCGCGCAGGCCGGCCAGCATCAGGCACATGATGAGCCCTGTGCCTTGCCACAGCGCCGCGATCGATATGCCGTAGATGACGATGCTGGAATTGTAGAGCGGGTCGAAGCTGAAGCTCGTCCAGCCTAAGTCACGGACCACATGCTGGATGCCGAAATCCGGATTGAGCAGCCACTGCCAGACCAGGCCGGTGACGATGAAGGAGAGCGCGAAAGGATAGAGGAAGATGGTGCGCAACGTGTCCTCGAAGCGGATCTTCTGATCGAGCAGTGCTGCAAGCAGGAAGCCGATGACCAGCGAGAACACCAGCGAGATCGCGCCGTAGATCAGCAGGTTTTCGATCGAGATCAGCCAGCGCGGCGTCGCCCACAACCGGTAGTATTGGTCGAGCCCGACGAAATTCAGCCGCGGCAAGAGCTTCGAATTGGTGAAGGAATAGAGCACCGTCCAAACGGTGCCGCCGACGAAAACCACCATGGCGGTGAGGATCATCGGGATCGAGGCGACCTTCGCATTGAGGTTGCGGAACAGAAGGTTGGGGCGTTCGCTCTTGCTCATCTCGTCAGCCGGCTGGGTAAGGGCGGTGCATTCCCGGCCCTGCATTCGCAAGGCCGGGAGCGAGGTGGGTTGCCGCCAGCGTCAGTCCGCCGAAGCGATGAGGTCGGCGAAGCGCTTCTGTGCGTCTTCGACGGTCAATTCCGGCTTGGCGAAGAATTCGGCGAAAAGGTCTTCCTTCTGCTTCTGGGTGTCCTGTGAAAGCAGTTGGTCCGTCCATGGAATGACGGCGCCCTTGGCGAGGATGGCGAGGCCTTTCTTCATGCAGTCGTTCGCCGCGTTGAGATCGACGTCGCCGCGCACCGGCAGGGAACCCTTCTTCAGATTGAAGGCAACCTGCGTCTTGGGATCGAGCAGCGTCTCGGCCAGCACCTCCTGCGCCTTGCTCTTGTCGGCATCCTTGAGCAGCGGGAAGTAGAAGGCGTCGCCGCCCGTGGCTATGACCTCGTTCAGCCCAAGGCCCGGCAGGCAGGTATAATCTTTGCCGGCGGTCTTGCCGGCAACCTGGAACTCGCCCTGTGCCCAGTCGCCCATGATCTGGCCACCCGCCTTGCCGGTGATGACCAGGTTGGTCGCCTGGTTCCAGTCCTGCACATTGGTGTTCTTCGCCATCTTGCGGGCATCGTCCGCGGCCTTGAAGACCTTGGCGACTTCGGGCCCGGCGGCAAACTTGGCATCCTTGTCCTTGTAGACCTTGAGGAACGTGTCCGTGCCGCCCACAGCCGCAAGCAGCACGTCGAAGGCACCGGAGGATTGCCAGGCTTGCCCGCCGACGGCGAGCGGGATGATGCCGGCCTTCTCCAGTGCCGGCGCTGCCGCCACGAATTCATTCCAGTCCTTCGGCAACGGCACGCCGGCCTTCGCGAAGGCTTCGTTGGACAGCCACAGCCACTGCCAGGAATGGATGTTGACGGGCACGCAATAGATCTTGCCGTCGATGGTGCAGCCGTCGAGCAGGCTCTTCGGCCGCACGACATCAGTCCACTTGCCCTTGGTGGCGACGTCGGTGAGGTCGCGCATCAGGCCGGCCTGCACCAGCTCTTCCGCCTGCCGGCCATGGTTGAACTGCGTGGCGCCCATCGGATCGCCACCGGTGATGCGGCTGATCATGATCGGCCGCGCCGTGCCGCCGGAGCCGGCAATGGCGCCGTCCACCCAGTGGTTGCCGGTCGCATCGAATGCCTTGGCAAGTTCCGCAACCGCCGCGGCCTCGCCGCCTGAAGTCCACCAATGGGTGACTTCCAGGTCCGTCGCGGCCGCCTGGCCGGCAAATTGCAGTGCAGCCGTCGCCGCCAGGGCAGCGGTCAAAAATCTGTATCGCATTTCGGCTCCTCCCAGAATCTGAAACGTTACAGATTTTCGATACGGCAATTGCGCGGGCTGTGCAACCCATCAACGAAGCGCCCTCGATATTTTTTCGGGCCGCGAACAAATCCGCCTGAATGATCGCGCTTCTCATGCACTGCAGCATGGTTTGCTGCGGCGCAAACACCGAAATGCCGCCTGATACGGGCAAAAGGCGGCGGCAGGGGCGATTTCTCCTGGAATCCCAATGCGTTTCGCAAAAAGAACCATCCACCTCGTGACGAGGACATACATCTCGATACTGGCAATCTGTAACGTTTCAGTATATTGACGCTTTGCCGGGGCTGGGACGCATATCGTATCGCTATGGCGGCGATTGCCGACATGGCCCGCGGCTGCTATGCGCCTGACGGGCGGGACGAATGGACAGACAGCGTACGGACAAGAACGGGGAGAACTCGGCACAGGGACGGCCGACGTTGAAGACGCTTGCCTTCATGACCGGGCTCGGCGTCACCACCGTGTCACGCGCCTTGAAGGATGCCCCGGAAATCGGCGCCGAAACCAGGCGCCGCGTCCAACTCGTCGCCAAGCAGATCGGCTACCGGCCGAACCGCGCCGGCGTGCGTCTGCGCACCGGCAGGACCAATGTCATCAGCCTCGTGCTCAACACCGACCGCGAGATCATGAGCTTCGTCTCGGACATCATCTACGGTGTTTCGGAAGTGCTCGCCGAAACGCCCTATCACCTGATCGTCACGCCTTATTCCCGCTCGCAGGATCCGATGGAGCCGATCCGCTATCTCGTCGAGACCGGCTCGGCCGATGGCGTCATCATCTCGCGCACCCAACCGAACGATCCACGCGCCCGCTACATGCTCGAGCACGGCATGCCCTTTGCCACGCATGGCCGCACCGACATGGGCCTGGTCCACCCCTACCATGACTTCGACAACCATGTATTCGCGATGGAAGCCGTGCGCCGCCTGGCGAGCATGGGCAGGCGCAAGCTGGCGCTTCTGTCGCCGCCACCCGGGCTGACCTATTATGGCCACACGCTGAACGGCTTTGCCGATGCGCTGAGCGAGGTCGGCGCCAGCGAAATTCCGTTCAACACCGTTTCCATCGATCACACGATCGAGCAGATCAGGACCAGGACCGCGCAGGTGATGCGCCGCGAGAACAGGCCGGACGGCTTCGTCAGCAGCGCTGCCGCCGCGACACTGGCTATCGTCGCCGGCATTGAAGATGCCGGCCTCAAGCTTGGCCGCGACGTCGATGTCGTGTCCAAGCAGTCGTCGGACCTGTTGCACCTGTTCCGGCCGGAATTGCTCGTCGTCAACGAGAACTTCCGCCTGGCCGGCTCCGATCTCGCCCGCTCCGTGCTCGGCTGGATCGGCGGCGCCGCACCCGGATCGTTGCAGCGCCTGGTCGCCACCAGCGAGGTTCAGGCGTTCAGCCCGCCGGTTTCCGTTTAGGCTCTTGGGCCGGCTTGTCAGCCAGCCGCACCGCTTCCCCACGGCCCATGGAACGCGCCTTTGTCGTCGATACGCTCGAAGCCGTGCGCGCCGAAGAAGTCGCGTTGCGCCTGGATCAGGTTCGAGGTGCCGCGGCCCTGGCGATAGCTGTCGAAATAGGCAAGTGCGGAAGACAGCGCCGGAACCGGCGAGCCGGCCTCCGAAGCCCTCGCCACGATGCGGCGCAGCGACGGATGCGCTCCCTGCATCAGCGAGATGAAGGCCGGCGCCATCAGAAGGTTGGTCGAGGCGCCGCCCTTGCTGAAGGCTTCCGCCATGGTGTCGAGCATCTGCGAGCGGATGATGCAGCCGGCGCGCCAGATCCTGGCGATGGTCGGCATCGGCAGGTTCCAGTTGAATTCCTTCGACGCGCCGCTCATCACCGCAAAACCTTGGGCGTAGGCGGCGATCTTGCCGGCGAACAGCGCCAGTTCCAGATCTTTCAGCAAGGCGTCCTTGTCACCGGAAATCTTCGTCACGCCGATGTTGCCATAGGCCTTTTCCGCCGCCAGCCGCTCGTCCTTGATCGACGACAGAACGCGCGCCGCCACCGCCGCCTCGATCGCGGTGGCCGGGATGCCGAGCTGCTGCGCCTCGATGACCGACCATTTGCCGGTGCCCTTCTGGCCGGCGCGGTCGAGGATGATGTCGACCACCGGTTTGCCGGTCTTCGGATCGTCGGCCGCCAGCACCTTGGCGGTGATCTCGATCAGGTAGGAGTTGAGCCGGCCCTTGTTCCAGTCGGCAAACACCGTGCCGATCTCTTTCGGACCCATGCCCAGGCCGTCGCGCAGGATGCCGTAGATCTCCGCGATCATCTGCATGTCGGCATATTCGATGCCGTTGTGGATGGTCTTGACGAAATGTCCGGCGCCGTCGGTGCCGAGCCATGCCGCGCAGGGTTCGTCCTTGAATTTGGCGGAGATCGCCGTCAGCACCTTCTCGACGCGCTTCCATGAGTCCTCCGTGCCGCCGACCATGATCGACGGCCCGTGGCGTGCCCCCTCCTCGCCGCCGGACACGCCCATGCCGATGAAGGTGAGACCCGAACCGGAAAGCTCGGAGAAGCGCCGCATCGTGTCGCGGAAATTGGCGTTGCCGGCATCGATGACGATGTCGTTGGCCGACAGCACGCCACGCAGTGCCGCGATCTGTTCGTCGACCGGCTTGCCGGCCAGCACCATGATGATGATCGGGCGCGGCGGCCGGATCGCGGCGGCGAGCTCTTCAAGGCTGTAGCAGGGCACGACCATGTCCCTGAGTGCGCCGGCATTCTCGACAAAGGCATCGGTGCGCGCCCTGGTGCGGTTGAAGACAGCGATGCGGTGCCCGTGCTCGGCGATGTTGAGCGCCAGGTTGGAGCCCATCGTGCCAAGGCCGATCAGGCCGATTTCGGCTTTTTCCATCGTTTCTTCCCTGCTCTCGGATCGTTTGTTGAGACCGCGATTTTGCGGGCGATGATTGACGGGCCTTGACGCCTGCGTCAACCGCCTCGCCGAATTGTGTTGCCCGGATTGTCGGTCGTGCCCGTCTAGAGGTACCTGGCAGTCCCGCCTACGGCCTGATGTCGACGGGCGCCTCGATCTTCACCATCTGAAAATCCGAGACCAGTATGTCGATGCGCACCGTCCACCGACCGGGCACCGGAATGACGAGGTTGTCGACGCGCCAGCTGCCGTCGCCGGGCTTGGTCGCCGTGCGCTTCAAGGGTTCGATGCCGGAATCGGGCTTTGACAGCACAAGCGTTACCTCCTTGGCGTCGAGCGGGCCGAAATCGCCGCTCATGATGACCATCGAGGCAACGACCGGGCCGGCATGGCCGGGAGTGAAGTTGAGATCGGCCATCGCTTGCAGCGCAACCG
>NZ_RZQE01000360.1:0-6133 GCF_004022955.1 Mesorhizobium sp. M7A.F.Ca.US.002.01.1.1
GCGCCAGGTTCTGGTGCACGGTCTCGATGCCGGCCTTGCGCGCCTCGTCGGGATTGGCGAAGGGCCGCGCCCGGCCGTCGAAGAACAGATTGCCGGCGTCGGGCTGATGCACGCCGACCAGGCTGCGGACCAGCGTCGACTTGCCGGCGCCATTGTCGCCGATCACGGCGGTGACCTCGCCGCGGCGGGCCTGGAAGGCGACGTCGGTGAAGGCGCGGATGCCGCCGAAATGCTTGCTCAGCCCTTCGCAGGCGATGATCGCCTCAGCGGCGGGGATGTGATGGGGAGCGCTCATTTCTGATACCGCATGATCAGCGCCGCCAGCACCACGATGGCTCCCACGGCAAGCGGTTGGTAGAAAGCCGACACATTGAGCAAGGTCAGGCCATTGACGAGTGCCGTGAGCATCAGCGCGCCGATGGCGGGCCCAAGAATGCTGGCGCGGCCGCCGAACAGGCTGACGCCGCCCAGCACCACCGCCGCCACCGAATTCAAGAGCAGGCTGGTGTTGATCTGCGGTTCGGCCGAGCCGATGCGGGCGACCAGGAGAATGGCCGCGATGCCGGCGCAGAGACCGGAAATCGTATAGGCGGCGATCTTGACCCGGTTGGTGCGGATGCCGAGCGCGCCGGCACTTTCGGCCTGGCCCCCGGTGGCCAGCAGATGCACGCCGAAGCGCGTGTGGTAGAGCGCGATATGGGCGACGATGACGGCTGCGATCGCCACCCATACGGGATAGCCGAACGGTCCGAACGAGCCGGAAGCGAGCCTGAGCAGGAAGGTCGAGCCGACCATGGTCGGTTCACCGCCCGACAGGATGAGGCCAAGGCCAGTGATGCCCGACAGCGTGCCGAGCGTCACCACGAAATCGGGGATTTTGCCTGCTGTGATGATCAGCCCGTTGAGGAAGCCCACCGCGCTGGTGGCGAGAATCGCGAGCACGCAGGCGATGAAGATGCCGTGGCCGGCGGCATTGACGAGGCCGAGGATGATGGCGCCGAGCATGACGGCTGCCGCCAACGACAGATCGATGCCCGAGGTGGCGATGACGAAGGTCTGGCCGATCGACAGCACGACCAGGATCGCAGCCGCCAGCAGCAGCGCCTGCAGATTGGCGACGCTGAGAAAGACCGGCTGGGCGATGCCGAAGACGATGACGAGGCCGACCAGGCCGACGACGGATGCCCAGTCGGCCCAGAAGGAGGGATCGAGGAGGAGAGCCGCCAGGGAGGGACGGCTCTCCTCCGCACCCGCCGAATCGGCGGCGGGCGCGTTGTCTGCAGGTGTGCTCACTTCAGCATCTCGCGGAAGGGATCGGGATAGTCGCCGCCGGGACGCGGAAAATTCTTTAGCGACGCTTCGGCATTGTCCTTGTTGATCAACAGCACAGGTGCCGGCACGTTGGCCGGCAGTTCCTTGCCCTTGGCCGCGACCGCACAGGCTTCGACGCCCATGGCGCCGACGACATAGGGGTATTGGGCGACGGTGGCGGTGAGTTCGCCTGATGCGATCGACTTCAGCGCATCGACAATGCCGTCTAGGCCGATCACCTTGACGTCCTTGCCCGACGTCCGCACGGCGCGCTCGACGCCAAGGGCCATGATGTCGTTGGCGGCGAAGAAGCCGGCGAGGTCCGGATGGGCGGCGAGGATATCGGTGGCGGCGGTCAACGCCTTTTCGCGATCCCAGTCAGCGCTGACCATCACCACGATTTCGAGCTTGCCTTCGACGGCCTGCCTGAAGCCCTTGATGCGGGCGTTGGAGCCGACATCGCCGACGATGCCGGCGACCAGCGCGACCTTGGAACCCTTAGGCACCAGCTTCAGCATCTCTTCGCCGGCCAGCACGCCTGCGGCGACGTTGTCGGTGCCGATATAGGTCGAGACGGCAAAGCCGGCGGCCTTGGCCTGCTCGGGGTCGATGGTCGAGTCGATGTTGACGATCGGCTTCTTCTTTTGGGCGACCGGCACCAGCGCCTGGACGAGGTTGGAGACGCTGATCGGGTTGACCAGGTAGCAATCGAAATCCTGCATGGCCATGGCGGTCAGGCGGTCGGCCTGGCCGGTGGCGTCACCCATGTTGGCGGCGGCCTGGACGCTGACACTGACGCCGTTGGCCTTGGCCTGCTCCTCGATGCCCTTCTGCATGGTCTGGAAGAATGGATTGTCGAGGCCTTTGACGATGGCCGCGACTTTCGCCGTATCCTCGGCCTGGGCGGGTGCCGAGACGATGGTTGCAAGCATGCCGGCGCCAAGCAGGCTCGTGCCGAGTTTCAGGCAATTGAACATGCGCATGGTTTTTCCTCCTCCTGATTGTTTATGGGCTGCATCAATGTCGCCGTCCGGCGACTGCAATGTCCGACGGCGCGCAAGCGACCCCGGCCCCTGGCGCGACGATCCGCCAACGGACTGCTGCCAGCCTGCGGATGTGCGGACTGCAGCCCCGGTTCGGGCGCTTTTCGATGTCAGGCATTGCTCCTCCCAGAGCGCCGGCCGATGCCATGCCGGCATTTGCGCATGTTTTATAAAAAATTGACACGCGTCAAGATTTAAAATGTGCGTAGCGATTTTTGATTGCGCGCCCTGCGGGCATGACTGTCCTGCCGGCATGCGCTACAACCAAGGCGCGAAAAAAACTGCCAGCCTAGGGAACCACTAGGGGGATGTCCGCGTTGGTCGCTACTTTTGTGCAGAGGGAGGTTTGGGGTGGGGCGTTTCGAAATCGTGGAAGAGCCAACGGGTACGTTTTCGATTTTCGACACCGTCACGGAATTGCCGGCAACGGCCAAAGGGGGCGTGTGCATTGGGCTTTATCGGCACGAAGTGCCTCTGGCACTGCTTGCAGCGGTTGAAACGGTCCAGCCCGGCCATTTTTCGCTCCTGCCCTCATTGTCGGTGTTGAACGACTGGCGGGCTCATCGAGACGATCTGCTGGCATGAGCAAAGCTGCCCGATGTCGCATCAAAAATCATACGGTATGGGAAATCACGCCCTGTTGTCGAAAGCGGCGGTGAGGCATGGAAAGCAAGGGGAGGTTGCAGTGCGTTGGGAGGTGAAGCAATGTCTGATCAGGACGACCTGATCCGAGCTGCCATCGGACGGCTGCTCGCCGAGAAGACAGGCGCCGCCGTCATATCGATGAGAGAGAGCGTCACCGAGCTTCTGGCGCTGACCGGTGCCGCACTGGACGAAAGACTCCAAGACCTGCTGCTGGAAATGGCCGAAGTCCGCGGCATGATGGTCGCTCTCGACTTCTGAACATATCCGGCTGGGATGCCGCAGCATGGACCGGCAGCGCTTTCATCGCCGGCAGCCTCTAACCTTACTGCGTCCAATATCGGGCATCGCATTTTAGGCCGAAAGCGGACAGGCAGCTTTCCGCCCGATCGCCAGTATTGCCGGCATGTCGCGGATCGTCGCCGCGACAGCGCGCCTCGCCAAACCTTGGCTCTTTTTCCGACCCTCAAACGTCTTAGCTACAGTGAAGCTAAGGAGCAGGGTCGATGAGCCTCAGGAATAAAGAAATCGTGGTCACCGGTGGCAGCCGTGGGCTTGGCCTCGGATTGGTCGAGGCGCTGGTCGAACAGGGCGCCAGCGTGACCGTCGTTGCCCGTGGCGTCGAGGCGCTGGATGCGGTCGGTGCGCGGCTTGGGGTCGCCACTATCCGCGCCGACGTTGCGGAGGAGGGCGCGGCCTATCGCATTCTTAGCGAGGTTCGTCCTGACGTCGTGGTCCTGAATGCTGGTGCCACGCCCCGGATGGGCCGGTTGGACCAACTGAGCTGGGAAGATTTTTCAATCGCCTGGGAAACCGACGTCAAGGCCGGGCTATACTGGCTGCAGGCGGCGCTCAACCTGCCGCTCAAGCCGGGCAGCCGTGTTCTGGTGGGATCGAGCGGTGCCGCCGTCACCGGGTCGCAGTTGTCGGGGGGCTATGGCGGCGCCAAGCGCATGCTGTGGTTCATGGCGAAGTACGCCAATGGCGTTTCGCTGGAGAAGAAGCTCGGCATCCGCTTTCAGGCGATCGTGCCGCGGCAGATGATCCTCGGCACCGGAACAGGCGATGCGGCGGCCGGCGCCTATTCCGGATCCATGGGCATCACGCCCGAACAATTCGTCACCCGCTTCGGTGCGCCGATGCCGCCCCGGACCTTCGGCGACAGGGTGGTTTCCGTGCTGGAAGACCCGCAATATGCGGAGGGCATCGTCTTCGGCCTCAATGGCGACGCGGGCGTAACCGTGATGGAGGGGGCTGCGGCTTGAGCGAACGAGATCCTGCCGTGGACCGCGACCGACGGGAAGGGCTGCTTGCCCTTGCCGCCGCGATGCGGCCAGAGCTGCACCGCTATTGCGCGCGCCTGATGGGCTCGGTCATCGACGGCGAGGATGTCGTGCAGGACACGTTTGCGCGGGCCTTCGTTGCGCTGAATGAGCTGGGCGAGGTGCCGCAGCTCAGGCCCTGGCTGTTCCGCGTCGCCCACAACCGTGCGCTTGACCTGCTGCGCAGCCGCGCGATCCGCGCGGCGGAGCCTATCGAGGCGGCGCTTGAAATTGCCGACGACACCAAAGCCGACCCGGTGGAGACGCTGATGCGCAGGCAAGCTATACAGACCGCAGTGTCGCGCTTCGCGGAGCTTCCGCTGCTCCAGCGCAGCGTCGTCATCCTCAGAGATGTGCTCGACGAGCCGCTGGCCGAGATCGCTGCTTTGCTCGGCATCACGGTCGATGCGGTGAAAGGGCACTTGGCGCGCGGCCGCGCCCGGCTTAGGGAAGTCAGTGCGCAGGCCAGTTCGGCTCCCGATGCGCGTATCGCGTCGGCCGCCGTGGTCCGTTATGCGACCCTGTTCAACCAGCGGGATTGGGACGGCTTGCGCGCCCTGCTTGCCGACGACGTCAGGCTTCATCAGTCCCTGCATGCGCCGCGCTCGGGTGCGGCGGATGTCGGCGTGTTCTTCACGATCTACGCCAAAAGCGACCGCGTGTGGCTGACGCCGGCCTGGCTCGACGGCCGCGAGGTGATCGCTGTGTTCGAAAGCCATGCCGACCAGAAACCGCGTCATTTCATGTGGCTGGAGTGGCGAGAAGGTCAGATCAGCTTCATCCGCGACTATCGCTATGTCAGCTATGTTACCGACGATGCCGAGCTGGTGCTGGCCAAGGACGCCAGGTCCTTCGGTCGCGGCACCGGGCACTGAAGAGCGGGCGCGCATCTGACCATCATACGGGCGGTGCTGTTCCTGCCAAGGGGCCGATGCGGGGCTGGGCGTCACACCGCATGAGAATAACTTTGACGTGCCCACGCGTGGTACGCCCTTAACTCTGCTCGATCAGCGCGCGCGCCGCAGCTTTCCCTGCCGCAAGGATACGATCCGACAATTCCGTTCCCTCCACGGCACGGGCCAGCTGAAGCGTGCCAATGAGGGTCGCAAAGATAGCGAACGCAACGCCCTCCGGATCAGGAGTTTGCGGCGGCAGCTCTACCGACACCTGGTGCACCTGGGTCAGCAAACGCTCGGTATAAAGCTGACGCGTTTCGGGTGGCTCACGGGCGATTTCCGCCAGCAAGGCGGCAGAGGCGCAGCCCTTCCCGGGGTTATCCCGATGCGCCGCCGACAGATATGTGTCTATGGCCATTGCCAAGCCGCCGGAGGCCAATGCTTGCCGTATCTCGTCGGACTGATCCTCGAGAGCTGCAGCGACCGTTTCACGGACAAGCGCCGCCTTTGATTGAAAGTGGGGATAGAAAGCCCCGTTCGTCAGCCCGGCGTCGCCCATGATGGTTGCCAGTCCGGACGCCGCTATGCCGTTTTTCCGAAAGCGTTCCGCGGCGACCTCCAGGATCCGGCCGCGCGAGGCGTCCTTCCTGCCCTTTTCGTAGCGCATGGCTGCTATTCCTTTCTGCTATTGCATTATGATCATAATCTGATATTACGACTGTAATTTAACAGATGCAAAAAAGCTAGCCCCCATGAGTTTGGAGCACGAAATGAAAACGAATGCCGGAAAAACCGCTGTTGTGACCGGAGCCTCTTCGGGCATCGGCCGCGCCAGTGCCGAAGCCCTTGCGCGGGCCGGGTTCACCGTCTTCGGAACCAGCCGGCGCAAGGCCGGCAACAATCCGGACGGGGTGACCAC
>NZ_RZQE01000361.1:0-6122 GCF_004022955.1 Mesorhizobium sp. M7A.F.Ca.US.002.01.1.1
GCTACGGTCAGCGCGGGCGCCAGTGCCGTCGCCAGGCTGCGTCGGCCGGACATGCTCGGCGGGGCATCACGCGTGCCGTCGGTTTCCGATGCGGTCATTTCCAGGGTTCCTGCCAGAATGTGCCGGGCGCCATCTCCGGCGCGCTGCCGACCAGCTTCGCGCCGCCGATCGCCGCCAGCACATGGTATAGCCTGCCGGCGTCAGCCGCTTCCTCGGCGACCGACCGTCTGGGAATGCCCTGACGATAGCGATCGCGCAGTTTTTCCAGTTCCTTGCCTTCCGCGCGAATGATCGGCGCCAGGCGCAGCCATTCGTCATCGGATCTGGCCAGCAAGTCCTTGGCTTGCGCGGACGCCCTTACGAACCCCCTGACGGCATCGGGGTTCTCGTTCGCCCATTGGTCATGGAAGACGTAACCGAGCGCCGACACGGGTCCCAGAGCCCCAAGCGTCTTTGCCGCGTCATTCACGCCGATCAATCGACGGAAGCCATTGGCCTCGAGACGGGCGCAAAAATGCCAGAAATTCAGCACTGCATCGAGTTCGCCCTGTATCGCCTTTTCCGAAATCAGCGGCGGCGCGCCAAAGACGATGTCGCTGGTTGCCGACAGGTCGACGCCGAGATCGCGTCTGGTCAGCGCTTGTATCAGCAGCCAACTCTTGTCGAGCGGGCCGCCGGCGACGCCGATCTTCTTGTCCTTGAGATCGGCGACCGTCCGGATCGGTGAACCCTCCTTCACCATGATCGCGCCCACGGCGGTGGAATAGGGGAACAATGTGAGGTCGCCGCCTTCGGAGCGCTGGCGCGAGACCCACAGCCAGTCGGAGACGATCATGTCGATCGCGCCAGCCTGCATCGCGACGCTGGTTGCATCCTCGCCGGCGAAGTCGATGATCTCCAGATCGATCCCGTTCGCGGCATCGAACTTGTGCTGCCGTAGCGTATCGAGTTCCCAACTCACGGTTCCAAACTTCAGCACACCGAGGCGAATCCTGGCTGCCGCAACGGCTGGCCTGGTAGCAAGAACAGCGGCTGTCCCGAGAACCGCCAGACGCAACGTCATGCGCCGTGAAACCATCATGACACCTCCTCCCCAGGGTTCCGCGCTGCCAAATCAGATGGCTCGTTCCTTGCTCGGAAATGCGCATTTCCAGCGCATGACCTTGAGGGTCGGGTGTTCTTGAGACCATTTCGCGATTTCGCTGGGGGCAAGGAACATGCATTGGAACAGGGTGCCGCGGCTCTCGAAATAGAGATGTTCGTCTCGGCAATTGCTCGGATTGGCGCTGAGGCAAACCGTCAATATGAGATCGACCATGTCCATTCAGCACCTCTTGCGCGTTCCCAAACGCCCATCTCGGCGAGTCCAGCCCAACCAGGAGCCAGGACAAAACCGCCACTTGCCGGATTTCTCAAGGTGCCAATGGAGAAACCGGAATGAGGTCAAGCTACGCGCTCGCCCGATAGTCGTCAACAAAGACGAATGGGCAGAATCCTTGAGCACCCAGGCCTCTAAACCTTTGTACGATTGACTTTCACAACATGCCGATTAGCTTCCAGGTGACGCGGCGCGGCTCCACGGGAGAAGCGGAATTTCCACGCCACCGCGTAAGGCGCATGCCGACGGATCAAAGGATCGGCATGCGCAAATCGTCCAGGGCACCCAGACGATCAATGAGGAAATACCATGCGCGCAATCGCATTTTTCGCAGTCATGTCCGTTGTGCCCTTCATCGCGAGCCAATCCCAGGCACAGGATGCGGCGGCGGGTGAGAAGGTCTTCGCCAAATGCAAGGTCTGCCATGTCGCCGACCAGGACAAGAACAAGGTCGGCCCGTCGTTGAACGGCGTCATCGGCCGAACAGCCGGCACGCACCCGGGGTTCAGCTATTCTCAGGCGATGGTCGCGGCAGGCAAGTCCGGCGTCAAATGGGATGAACCCACGCTGAAGACTTACCTTCACGATCCCAAGGCCATGGTCAAAGGAACAAAGATGGCGTTTGTCGGCCTCAAACAGGACGAAGACATCGCCAATGTCATCGCCTATCTGAAGCAATTCTCGAAATAGCGCGCCGCCGGCCGTTCGAACTTGCGTTCGGCCGGCGTTCGCCTACGCATCGGCTTGCAGCCCCTGCATTGCCGAAGGCAGATCGAAAAGGCTGTCGCAAACAAGATCGGCGCCAAGCTCTTCCACCGGAATGTGGCTGTAGCCGCCACGCAGCAGAATGACGGGCATGCCGGCGGCGCGTGCGGCGCCCAGGTCAGCGCCACTGTCTCCGACCAGCAGCGCGTCACCCGGGTCGACGCCTAGCTGTGCCAACGCCAGCAGCAGGGCATCGGGCGCCGGTTTCAGGTATGTCACCGCGTCTCCGCCGACGATCGCACCGAAATATTCCGTCAATCCGAAATGAAGCAGGATTTCGCGGGTCGCCAACTGCGGTTTGTTGGTTGCCACCCCCATGCCTACTCCGCCCAAATGAAAGTGGGTGAGGGCCTCCCTGACGCCAGGCATCAGCCTTGTCAGGCCGGTCAGGTGCCGGCGGTAGATAGGCGCCATGACGCGGTTTGCCTCATCGAGAGCGTTGCCGAGCAGTGGCGCTCCCGATGCCGCGAAGGCTCGCTCGATCAGTTTCCTGACACCGCCGCCGATCATGGCCTTGACCCGGTCCAGGCGCAGCGGCGGCAGATCGCGGCTGGCCAGCAATTCGTTGACGGCGGCCGCTATGTCCGGTGCCGAGTCGACCAGCGTGCCGTCGAGGTCGAACAGGATCGCCTTCGGCGATCGAAGCGGCCTACCTGCGCCGACGTTCATGCGTCATCCTTCCACTTGATCGAGCAGCCGATCGAGGCGACCTGGTCCAGCGGCCCGTCGCCGGTTCGGGCAACCTGCTTCATCGCCTTGAACAGATCGCGTCTCAGCCCGGGCGCTCCGGCTTCTCGTCGCGAGGCGTCCAGCCGACCGCGATATTGCAATCCCAACTCGCTGTTGAACCCGAAGAAATCGGGAGTACACACCGCCACGTAATCGCGCGCTACAGTTTGGCGCTGGTCGTGCAGGTAAGGGAAGCTGAAGCCGTTCGTCGTGGCGAAGAGCTTCATTTGCTCGAAGGAATCCTCCGGGTAGGTGTCGGCATCGTTCGAGTTGATTGCGACAAAGCCGATACCTTCGGCCTTGAGGTCGTTGGCATCGCGCACGATACGTGAAATCACCGCCTTCACATAAGGGCAGTGATTGCAGATGAAGGCCACGACCAGGCCATTCGGGCCGGCCTGGCTGAGGATCGAATGCGACCTGCCGTCGACGCCGGGCAAAACGGCATCGATCGCGCGCCAGCCGAAATCGCAGACAGGGGGAACGGCCGCCATGCTTGCCTCCGATGAAATGGTTTACGCGGCTTTCCGGATCGCACCGTCGGCCGCCTGTCGGATGGTTCCAATGTTGGCGCGGTAGGCCGCCTCGGCGCCTCCCTTGAACACGGCCGACCCGGCGACCAGCACATTGGCGCCGGCCGCGGCGACCAGCGGGGCGGTTTCGGCCGTGACGCCGCCATCGATTTCGATGTCAATCGGGCGGTGGCCAACCAATGCCTTGATTCGCCTGATCTTCTCGATGACCGCGGAAATGAAGGCCTGGCCGCCGAAGCCTGGATTGACCGTCATCAGAAGCACCAGATCGAGCCTGTCGAGCACATACTCGATGACGCTCTCCGGCGTCGAAGGATTCAGCGATACGCCGGCCTTCTTGCCGAGATTTTTGATCGCCTGCAGGGAACGATCGAGATGCGGCCCGGCCTCTGCATGCACCGTGATGATGTCGCAACCGGCGTCGGCGAAGGCGGCCAGATAGGGGTCGGCCGGCGCGATCATCAGATGGCAGTCGAAGATTTTGTCCGTTCGGTCGCGGATCGCCTTGATCACCGGCGGACCGAAGGTGATGTTGGGCACGAAGTGGCCGTCCATCACGTCGAGATGGATCCAGTCGGCACCCGCCCGCACGACAGCTTCGACCTCGTCGCCGAGCCGCGAGAAATCCGCGGAAAGCACGGAGGGTGCGATGATTGTCCCGGTGACCATGGTCGTCGTCTCCAATTCTGTCTGCGGTGTTGGTCGCTGCGCCGGCCGCTTCGTCCTGTCAGCGCATCTTCGTCTCCGGTTCGCCTTCCAGTTTCCCTTCCGCGAACACGCGGCTGCCGCGAATGTCGGATTCCTCGATGGTGATAAGATCGGCCTTGGTCAACACCCGGCTGCGCGATGCGAAAAGCCGGTTAGCCTGCCGCAGCCGCGCCCGGTCAAGCCCATTGCGAACCGAACGCGCGTTGGAGAAATGCGGCAGCCTCATGCGGATCGGAAGATACTCTTCGAGCGCCTGGGACGCCGCCTCGCTGAGGCGATAATTCTGCTCCGCGAGCATAATCTCGGCGATCGATTTCAGTTCGCTGACGCCATAGTCGGGGAAGTCGAGGTGGTGGGCGATGCGCGAACGCATGCCGGGATTGCTGTCGAAGAAGCGGTCCATCTTGTTCTTGTAGCCGGCAAGGATCACAACCAGATCGTCACGGTTGTTCTCCATGCACTGCAGCAGGATTTCGATCGATTCCTGGCCGTAGTCGCGTTCGTTCTCTGGCTTGTAGAGATAGTAGGCCTCGTCGATGAAAAGCACGCCGCCCATGGCACGCTTGATCACCTCGCGGGTCTTGGGCGCGGTGTGGCCCACATACTGGCCGACGAGATCGTCGCGAGTCACGGCGACCATGTGGCCTTCGCGGACATAACCCAGACGATGCAGGATTTCGGCCATCCTCAGCGCCACCGTGGTCTTTCCGGTGCCAGGATTTCCCGTGAAATTCATGTGCAGCGTCGGCGCGCCCGATGTCAGTCCGAACCTGCGGCGAAGCCGGTCGACCAGGAGGAGGGCGGCGATCTCGCGGATGCGGGTCTTGACCGGCTTCAGGCCAACGAGTTCTCGGTCGAGCTTGTCCATCACCTCGTCGATGTTGGACGCCTCGAACTCGGCCTGCAGATCGACCGTCGCGTCCTGTGCGGCAGCGTCCTTTGTCATCGCGTTCAGCATGGTTCGGCTAGCTCCGCTCGCCCTCGGGCCTGTCGGTCGCATAAGGCACGATCGAATAACCCTGGCTGCGGCCGTCACGCTCCTGGCGCAGCAGCCGGAACCCGGGTTCGCTGGGCGGCCGGTTGACAATGAACGACATGCGCGGCGCTTCCCAGCCCTTGGTCGAATCGAAGGCGGTCACCCGCACATACATGTTCGGACAGGCTTTCCGGCAAGCATTGACCTCGAGCAGTATGCCCGCCGGATCTTTCAAGTCGAACATCGGGTTGCCGTACATTTCCCAATAGGTATTTCGCGGATGCGGATCGTCCGTGTACTCGACGCTGACCGCCCAATGGTTCTTCAGCGCGTATTTGATCTGCGCCGAAATCTGCTCGTCGGTCAGGTCGGGCAGGAACGAGAACTGCCCCTGTGTGACCTTGTTTCCCGGATTGGTCATCATGACGACGGTTCCTTTCGTCTAGAAGCTGGGCGTTGCGGTTGGCACGAAGTCGGCCGTGTCGGTCGATTCGTAGTTGAAGGTGACGTCCTTCCAGGTCTCCAGGGCAGCCTTCAGCGGCGTGCACCATCTGGCCGCCTGTTCGAGGATCTTGGTCCCTTCGCGCAAATAATCGCGCCCCTCGTTGCGGGCCAGGATCATCGCTTCCAAGGCGACGCGATTGGCCGTCGCGCCTGCCTGGATACCGTCCGGATGGCCGATCGTGCCGCCGCCGAACTGCAGGATGACGTCCTCGCCGAGATAGTGGATCAACTGGTGCATCTGGCCGGCATGGATGCCGCCCGAGGCAACGGGCATCACCTTGTTGAGCGAGGCCCATTCCTGATCGAAGAACAGCCCGGTTTCGAGGTTCTGAGGCGTGCGCTCCTCGCGCAGCGTGTCATAAAATCCCTTGATCATGAGCGGGTCGCCTTCCAGCTTGCCGACCACCGTGCCGGCAACTCGACCTATTCGCGCCAGAAGAACCACGGCATGAATTTCCGCGTCATCTGCAAATGGATGCGCATGGCCGGCGTCGACCATATCCATGCCGGCACGGTGCAGGTGCAGGAC
>NZ_RZQE01000362.1:0-6093 GCF_004022955.1 Mesorhizobium sp. M7A.F.Ca.US.002.01.1.1
AGCAATAGTAGAACGGCGCCACGGCGCTGGTCGGTCCGACGCGATAGGCCATGAAGATGAAGAAGTGGCCGAAGATCAGGAAAAATCCAGCACCTGCCATCAGCAGCAGGTGATGCGCCCCGGGCATGACCCAGCGCTCGGAAACAAGATGCGCGGCGCCGGCGCCGATCAGCACCACCACGACGGCGGAAATCGCCACGATCATTCCCGGCACCTCGGCCGAGACCCGCCGGCCGGCTAGGTCGCGCGCCGCTGCAAGGGCTGCGTTGCCGAGCGCCAGCAGGGCATAGACCGAAATGCCTTGCATGGTCGGCTGCGCCACCATCAGCGCGCCGACGAAGCCGAGCCCGATCAGCGCCATGCGCCGGCCGCCGATCCGCTCGCCAAACAGGATCGAGGAGCCAACCAGCATCAAGAGCGGCGTGATCTGGCCGAGCGCGGTGGAATCGGCGATCTGCATGTTGGCGAGCGCGACCACATAGCAAAGGATCGCCGCCAGCTCGAGCACGTTCCGGCTCAGGACGCGCTTGTCGAAGATCAGCGGGATCTGCTTGCCGTAGCCCAGCGCGAACAGCAGCGGGAAGCCCCAGAGGGCCGCCGCGGCACCCCGCAGAAACAGCACCTCATAAGACGGCAGGCCCGCCGTCGCGAGCTTCATCATCGTGTCGTTGACGAGATACGACCCCGTCGAGACGATCATGAACAGCGGGCCGCGGATAGAGGCAGGGATGAAATGCATCCGGCCACAAGATCAGAGGCGGATGGCGGCGGCAATGGTCCATGGCCTGGCCATGATTCAGACAGGGCCGGGCAAGCAGGCCGGCGCTTTCGCGGCCTCGATCGGTCGGCCGCTACCCCTTCATTTTGCCCGGAGCCTTCCTATATCAGCGCCACATCCCCGCAATCGGATCGATGGTTCGGACTGAGTGAGACGGCACCCGGCCAAAAGACGCTTGTGTTTTTTGGCCTTTGTCGCTAATCGCCCCGCATTCGACTGAACTGAAGGTCTTCGACCGAACTGAAGATCCGGGCCGTCCAAGGAAAGAGACAATGGCAAAAGGTAAATTCGAGCGTAACAAGCCTCACGTGAACATCGGCACGATTGGCCACGTCGACCATGGCAAGACGTCGCTGACGGCGGCGATCACCAAGTATTTTGGCGAATACAAGCGCTACGACCAGATCGACGCTGCCCCTGAAGAGAAGGCGCGCGGCATCACGATCTCGACGGCTCACGTCGAATACGAGACGGCCAACCGCCACTACGCTCACGTCGACTGCCCCGGCCACGCCGACTATGTGAAGAACATGATCACCGGCGCCGCGCAGATGGACGGCGCGATCCTGGTCGTGTCGGCCGCCGACGGCCCGATGCCGCAGACCCGCGAGCACATCCTGCTGGCCCGTCAGGTCGGCGTGCCGTCGATCGTGGTGTTCCTGAACAAGGTCGACCAGGTCGACGACGCCGAGCTGCTCGAACTGGTCGAGCTCGAGGTTCGCGAGCTTCTGACCAAGAACGAATTCCCCGGCGACGACATTCCGATCGTCAAGGGTTCGGCTCTGGCTGCTCTCGAAGACTCGGACAAGAAGATCGGTGAAGACGCGATCCGCGAGCTGATGGCTGCGGTCGATGCCTACATCCCGACGCCGGTCCGTCCGCTCGACAAGCCGTTCCTGATGCCGATCGAAGACGTGTTCTCGATCTCGGGCCGCGGCACGGTCGTGACCGGCCGCGTCGAGCGCGGCGTGGTCAAGGTCGGCGAGGAACTCGAGATCATCGGCATCCGTCCGACGACCAAGACGACCTGCACGGGCGTGGAAATGTTCCGCAAGCTGCTCGATCAGGGCCAGGCTGGCGACAACATCGGCGCGCTGCTGCGCGGCGTTGATCGTGAAGGTGTCGAGCGCGGCCAGGTTCTGGCCAAGCCGGGCACGGTGAAGCCGCACAAGAAGTTCGTGGCCGAAGCCTACATCCTGACCAAGGACGAAGGAGGCCGTCACACGCCGTTCTTCACCAACTACCGTCCGCAGTTCTACTTCCGCACGACCGACGTGACCGGCATCGTGTCGCTGCCGGAAGGCACCGAGATGGTGATGCCGGGCGACAACATCACGGTCGATGTCGAGCTGATCGTGCCGATCGCCATGGAAGAGAAGCTGCGCTTCGCTATCCGTGAAGGCGGCCGCACCGTCGGTGCCGGCATCGTCGTCACCATCAAGGAATAACCGAGCCCGGCATTCGCCGGATCGACAAGAAAGGGCGGTCTTCGGGCCGCCCTTTTTGTTTGCCGGGCTATCGGCTGCCGCCCCGTCGGCCGAACCCTGTTGCAAGGCTCTGGACCTCGTCTAGTATAGGTTGCATCAAGGGGCTTTTTCCAAATGGTTCCAAGGCGGTATTTTCATCGTCGGGCATTGTGGCCGCTGGCTCTGACCTGGCTGATTGCGTTGCTTGCCACAGGCCCGGCAGCCTTCGCGGCGGATGCGGCGCCGGATCTTGGGCCGACGATGCGGTTCGGCATTGTCCGCAGCAACGCAGCGGGGTGCGAGCCGATCTGTCCGGAATGGATATCGGCCGAGGGCTCCATAGAAGCCGGAACTCCGGCGCTCTTCAAACGCATGCTGAAGACGCTTGGCGGGCGGAAACTGCCTGTTGTCGTGGATTCTCCCGGCGGCAATGTCGAGGCGGCGCTGACGCTTGGCCGGCTGATCCGCAAGAACAAGCTCGATATCGCCATCGGCAAGACGGTGTTTTCCAGCTGCCAGCCCGACGCGAAGGGGTGCCAGGACCGTGACGCCCGCTACTTCGGCGATGTCATCGACTATGGCGCCATGTGCAATTCCGCCTGTCCTCTGATGTTTGCCGGCGGCATCAGGCGAGTGGCTGGCGAATGGGCCTATCTCGGCGTCCATCAGATCACCACGACCTACATCCGCACGAAATTGCAATACCGGACCACCTATCGGATCGTCGGGGGCAAGAAGAAGATCCTCAACACGAAGATCGTCAGCCGCAAGAACGCCGGCAGCTACAAGACCTACGAAATGAGCAAGTCGGTGGAGAAAAAGCTGGCGGCCTACCTGGACCAGATGGGCATCGAACAAAGCATGCTCGAAACGATGAAGGGCACCCCGGCCAGCGAAATCCACCAGATCGCCCTCGATGACATGCTGGCGATGAAGCTGGTCACCAGCACGGACGCCGTGGGCCTGTTGACCGCGGCGAGCCTGTGCGAACCCGGCCGCCTGGCCACGAATTGCCGGGAAGTGCCGGGGAACAAGCCTGATGGCCTGATGGCGACCGCGGCCAGGCCTACTCCGCCAGCGATCGAACCCGAGGCGGCGCGGCGCGATGAAGACATGCGCTTCGTTGTCGTTCGCGGCACCAATCCGCTCTGCAATCCAGACTGCCCGGAATGGATCTCGGCGGAAGGCGCGATCACCCCCCAGACCCCGCAGAAGCTGCGCCAGCTGCTCGCCACGCTCGGCAAACGGCAACTGCCTGTCGTGATCAGCTCGAAGGGAGGCGATCTGTTCAGCGCCCTGGCGGCGGGACGGCTTATCCATGAAAAGAAGCTCGACGTCGCCGTTGGCCGCACCGATTTCGTCGGCTGTGACCCAGGAGCGTGGAATCGCCTGGCCAAGGAGGGCGCCTATGCCGGGCTGAGCATCGATGCGGGCGTGGAGTGCGATTCGGCCTGCGCGTTCATGCTTGCCGGCGGCATCAGGCGGCTTGTCGGTCCCCAGGCGCGACTTAGCCTCTACCCGATGGGGCAAAAGCTGATGGTCAAGGCTTACCTGGAGGAGATGGCGATCAGTTCCGCCCTGTTCGCGGCGATCGAGCGGCGCTCGGTCGAGCGCCGGCTGGAACCCGACATGATGCTGAAGGTTGGCCTGACGACGAGCCTGCAATCGGTCGACGCGCTGACCGGCGCCACCATTTGCGAGGCGGTGCCAAGACCCGAGAATTGCCGGATCCGGCCTTCCGCCAATGCCGAGGCTGACGCGCCGGCCAAATTGTAGTGGGCGACGGAGCCCGAAACTGGCCATCGAGGCAGGTTGAGCCGCTTTCGATTTTTCCGCTATCGTCGCTGCTGGCGGCTTCAGGCAAGCGGAGGATCGAGAATGGGCCAGGATATCCCGACACTCTACGAATGGGCCGGCGGCAGCGAGGCCTTGAACCGGCTCACCCAGACCTTCTATGACAAGGTGGCGCAGGACCCGATCGTCGGGCCGGTGTTCAAGACCATGTCGCCGGATCACCCCGCCCATGTCGCGGCCTTCATCGGCGAGGTTTTCGGCGGACCGAAGACCTACAGCGAGCAGTTCGGCGGCCACCGCGAGATGGTCATGCACCATCTGGGCAAGCATCTGAGCGAGGAGCAGCGCCGCCGCTGGATCAGCCTCCTGGCCGATGCCGCCGACGCGGTCGGCCTGCCTGACGATCCGGAATTCCGTTCGGCCTTCATGGGCTATGTCGAATGGGGATCGCGCCTGGCCAAGATGAACTCCAATCTCGGCGAAACCTGCGATCCGCAGACGGAACCGATGCCGGCCTGGGGCTGGGGTGTGCCGGGCGGCCCCTATCAGCCACCGGGTACAAACTAGCGTCCAGTCGCCATGGAGGTGTTGGGCTGATGCCGGAAGATGTGAAGATCATACGTTGGCGCGAGTGGGACGGACCGGGTCTCGAACATTTGGTGCTGCAGGAGCGGGCAGGGGAGGTCTCGGCCGACTCTGTCGCAGTCTGCTCCGGGCAAACGCCTTTTGCCGTCCGTTACCGCATCGTTTGCGATGTCGGCTGGCACGCCAGGCGTGTCGTTGTCGATATGATCGGTAGCGGCCGCACGCTTGTTCTTGCCGCCGATGGCGATGGTCGCTGGACCAGGGACGGCCTGCCGATGCCGGAGCTCGACGGCATTTTCGATCCCGACCTGACCATCACGCCGTTCACCAACACGCTGCCGATCCGGCGATTGCAACTTTCCGCCGGGCAGAGTGCCGAGATAACCACTGCCTTCATCGACTTCCCCGCCCTCACGGTCGTCGCCAACCCGCAGCGCTACACATGCCTCGAAGAGGGCAGGCGATATCTCTATGAATCGCGCGCCAGCGACTTCAGGCGGGAACTTGAAATCGACCGCAACGGGCTGGTTGTCGACTATCCCGATTTCTGGCGCAGAGGTTAAGGCGTGTTTGCATGCAAACCGCTCTTTACAGAGCGTGCGGAAGCTTTTAGGAAGCGCCTGCTGCGCCGACATGCGCACGTACGGGCATAGCTCAGTTGGTAGAGCGGCGGTCTCCAAAACCGCAGGTCGTAGGTTCGAGCCCTGCTGCCCGTGCCATTCCCTGAATGGCATTCAACCCAATGTCTCGCCGTTTCGGAATGGCGTTCAAAACGATATTTCCATGGTCCGGCCTTTGAAAATCGGCAACCCGCTTGCCATATAGGGTCGATTGGGGCATAAGAGCGCCATAGCCGGGACGGAACGACTGGATGGTTCCGAGGCGGTGTTTGGTCATAAAGCGGAGACTTGCCACTTGCGTGGATCAAGAATCGGTTTTATGTAGACGAAACAGACACGCGACGCGTGGAGCTGGGAAACCGGCTTTACGCGTCTGATTTGCATGGGCGAAATGATTGCGCTGATTCGGCGCGAAATTCGCTCAGGCGGCACGTCCCGGCCAGCGGGATCATCCAGGAGACCCGGCCAACGGGTCTTGAAGACAGAGCGGCATATGGCTTCGAAAACCACAAATCCTTTCGTCTTTCTCCAGCAGGTTCGCGCGGAGACCGCCAAGGTGACTTGGCCGTCGCGGCGCGAAACGATGATCTCGACGGTGATGGTTCTGGCCTTCGCAGTGATCGCGATGATCTTTTTCTTCACCGCTGATCAGCTCATGGGCCTCGCGGTCGAACAGATTCTGGGCATCGGACGCTAAGTCCGGCGATTACGGAGAAGTCTTGAAATGACCGCGCGCTGGTACATCGTCCACGCCTATTCGAACTTTGAAAAGAAGGTCGCCGAGGATATCGAGAACAAGGCCAAGCAGAAGGGCCTGTCTGCCGACATCCACCAGATCGTGGTTCCGACC
>NZ_RZQE01000363.1:0-6071 GCF_004022955.1 Mesorhizobium sp. M7A.F.Ca.US.002.01.1.1
CTTCGACACCGCGAAATTTCCCGGCACCCGCGCCATCGACGGCAGCGGCAGCCCGCTCGGCGGCCTGATCGAACAGGCCATCCTGGCAGACGGCGGCAAGGTCGACGCCATGACGCCGGCCGATATCGACAAGGGCATCGCCAAGATCAAGGCGATCGGTCCCGACACGATCTTCTGGAAGACGGGCGCAGAATCCCAGCAGCTCGCCGAATCCGGCGAGGCCGACATGATCATCATGTGGACCGGCCGCGCCATGACGGCGGTCAAGAACGGCGCTGCCTACACGCCGGTGTGGAAGGACTGGCTGGTCGTCATGGACCAGCTGACCATCCCGGTCGGCGCCAAGGACACCGACGCTTCCTACGCGCTGATCAACGCCTATCTCGGCAAGAAGTCGCAGGAGATCCTGACCGAGCAGACCTCCTACTCGCCGATCAACAACGAGGCACAGCCGAAGGTCGACGCATCCGTCGCCGCCTTTCTGACCAACACGCCGGACCACGCCAAGCTCGGCTATCAGCAGAACATCAAGTTCTGGGTCGCCAACTTCGCCGCCGCGTCCGACAAGTGGACAGCGCTGATGGCCGGCAACTGAGCCGGCTACCGCTGAGGTGACGGCGTGAGCCAGACATCGCATACGCCGACGGCCGGGGGTGATCATCCTCGGCCGCCAGGTGCCGTGCGGGCGCCGCAGCGGCGCCCGCGCCTTGCTGCCTATCCTTCGCTGCTGGCGATGCCCGCCTTGGCTTTGCTCATCGCCGCGATGGGCTATCCCTTGCTGACCGTCACGCTGCGCAGCTTCTCGGACCCATCTTGGGGCTTGCAGAACTATGTCTGGTTCTTTTCCACCCCGGTGAATGTCACCGTCCTGTGGCGCACCTTTTCCATCGCAGCCTGGGTCACCATCGTTTGCGTCATCGCCGCCTACCCCTATGCCTATCTCATGACGGCGGTCGGACCGCGCCTGCGGCTGGTCCTCATCCTGTGCGTTTTGGTGCCGTTCTGGGTCAGCGGCGTGGTGCGCACCCTGGCCTGGGTCATCCTGCTGCAGGATTCCGGCATCATCAATTCGGTCATCAGGCTGCTCGGCTTTGACGGCGTGAAGCTGATCCGCACGCAGACCGGCGTCGTCATCGGCATGGCGCAGGTGCTGCTGCCGTTCATGATCCTGCCGCTCTATTCGGTCATGCGCGGCATCGATCTGCGCCTCGTGCAGGCGGCGCGCAGCCTTGGTGCGCGCCCGGCACGCGCCTTCCTGCAAATCTATCTGCCGCTGTCGCTGCCCGGCGTTTTCGCCGGCGCCATCATCGTCTTCATCCTGTCGCTCGGCTTCTACATCACGCCTGCCCTGCTCGGCGGCCCGCGCAGCACCATGCTGTCGACGCTGGTGCAGAGCCAGGTGCTCAGCCTGCTCAACTGGGGCCGCGGCGGCGCCATGGGCGTCGTGCTGCTGGTCGCGACCTTCGTGCTTCTAGCGCTCGCCGCCCCGCTGATGCGCCAGCGCCACAAGCAGGCGTCCAGATCATGAGACTGGCACCATCCCGCCTTCTGCTCGGTCTGTTCTGCCTGCTGGTCGCCGTCTGGCTGGTGATGCCGACGCTGGTCATCATCCCGATGTCATTCAACGAGAAGAAGTCGCTCGCTTTCCCGCCGTCCGGCTTCTCCTGGCAATGGTACGAGAATTTCTTCACCAACCCCGATTGGCTGTCGAGCTTCTTCAATTCGCTGAGGGTCGCGGGCCTCGTCGCCGTCGCCGCCACGCTGATCGGCACGCTGGCGTCGCTCGGCCTCAGCCGCATGAAACATTCCGGCGCCGGCCTGCTGCGCGCCATCCTGATCACGCCGATGATCGTGCCCGGCGTGGTGCTGGCCATCGGCATCTACGCCGTCTATCTCGACTACCAGCTCGTCGGCACCACCACCGGCTTCGTCATCGCACATACGATGCTGGCGATCCCCTTCGTCATCATCGCCGTGTCGGCAAGCCTCGAAGTCTTCGACGCGCGGCTGGAGACGGCGGCGGCAAGTCTCGGCGCCAACCGCTTCACCACATTCCGCACCGTGACCTTGCCGCTGATCGCGCCCGGCATCCTGTCCGGGCTTTTGTTTGCCTTCGTCACCTCCTTCGATGAGATCATCGTCGCGCTGTTCATCACCAGTCCCTACCTGAAGACCTTGCCGGTGCAGATCTTCACCAGCATCACCCGCGACGCCGATCCGACGGTGACGGCCGTCGGAACCATCATCTTCATTGCCACGACGCTGATCATCAGCGCCGGGCTGATCATCAGCTCGAAATCGACGAGGAGTTGAGATGACTGCGAGGAAACGCGGCGCGGCCATCGACATCAAGTGCGCAACCAAGCGCTACGGCAATTTCACCGCACTCGACGATGTCAGCCTGCATATCGAGCCGGGCGAGTTCATGACGCTGCTCGGCCCCAGCGGCTCGGGCAAGACCACGACGCTCAACGTCGTCGCGGGCTTCACCGACCTCACCTCCGGCGACCTCGCCGTTGGCGGCAAAAGCATCGTCGCCCTGCCGGCCCACAAGCGCAACATCGGCGTTGTCTTCCAGCACTACGCGCTGTTTCCGCATATGACGGTCGGCAAGAACGTCGCCTATCCCCTCACCTTGCGCGGCATGGACAAGCAGGCGCGCGACCGTCTCGTCGTGCGCGCGCTGGACATGGTCAAGATGGCCGACTTCGCGCATCGCTATCCCTCCGAACTTTCCGGCGGCCAGCAGCAGCGCGTGGCGCTGGCGCGCGCCATCGTCTTCGATCCGCCGCTGCTGTTGATGGACGAACCGCTCGGCGCGCTCGACAAGAAACTGCGCGAATGGCTGCAGCTGGAGATCAAGCGCATCCACCGCGAACTCGGCACCACCTTCGTCTATGTGACGCACGACCAGGAAGAGGCGCTGGTCCTGTCCGACCGCATCGCCGTCTTCAATCAGGGCCGCATCGAACAGGTCGGAACCGGCCGCCAGCTCTACGACGAGCCAACGACCCTGTTCGTGGCCAAGTTCATCGGCGAATCGACCAGTTTGCGTGGCACCGCCCAGACGTCCGGAAGCGAGACCAGCCTGACGATCGCCGGCCAGAAGATCGTGGCCAACGGCAAGCTCGCCAGCGGCCGCAAACCGGTGGTCCTGCTGCGGCCGGAGAAGCTTTTGCTTGCCGGCACCAACACGCCTCCCGCCGCCGGGCAGAACAGCCTCACCGGTCAAGTCAGCGAGGCGATCTATCTGGGCTCCGGCTCGAAATACCAGGTGACGTTGCGCGACGGCTCGGTCGCCATCGTACGCTCGTCGCTGGAAGCCACACCGTTCTCGATTGGTGACACGGTCGATCTGCGCTGGTCGGTCGTCGATGCAAAACTTCTTGCCGACGACGATCGCGCCGACATGACGATGACCTGATCGCTCTTTCCCCGCAGGATTTTTAGACATGGACGCCAAAGTCAACGGCAACGTCTCGTTCTGGTATGCCGACATCGGCCTGCCGGCCTATCGCGCGCCGCTTCCGGGCGATCTCGAAGCCGATGTCTGCATCGTCGGCGCCGGCTACACCGGCCTGTGGACGGCTTATTACCTGAAGAAGGCCGATCCATCGATCCGCATCGCCATCGTCGAGCGGGAGTTCGCCGGCTTCGGCGCGTCGGGCCGCAATGGCGGCTGGTTGTCCGGCGGCTTCAGCTGGTCGCGCGAGAAATATCTGCAGACCTCGACGCGCGGCGCTGTCATCGACATGGAAACGGCCATGCATGGCACGGTCGACGAAGTGATCAAGGTGACCGAAGCCGAAGGCATCGATGCCGACATCCGCCGCGTCGACAATCTAACGGTGGCGACGAACCCGCCGCAGCTCGAACGGATCAACGCCGCCTATGCCGATGCGATCGGCTGGAGCGTGCCGAGCGAGCGTGTCAGCCTGATCGGCCAGGCAGAGGCCAAGGCCCGCATCAACATCAGGAATGTGCTTGGCGGTTATATCCACCACGGCACCGCGCGTGTGCAGCCGGCCAAGCTGGTGCGCGGCCTGTCCGAAGCCGTCGAGCGGCTCGGTGTGCCGATCTACGAGCAGACCACCGTGACCGGCATCGAGAAGGGCAAGGTCACGACGAACCGCGGCACCGTGCGCGCGCCGATCATCATCCGTGCCACGGAAGGGTTCACGGCCGGCATACCAGGCAATGAACGGCTCTGGCTGCCGCTCAACAGCGCGCAGATCATCACCGAGCCGCTGCCGCAATTACTGTGGGACGAGATCGGCTGGGAGGGCCATGAGCTTCTGGGCGACTCCGCGCACGCTTATTGCTATGCGCAGCGCACCAGGGAAGGCCGCATCACCATGGGCGGACGCGGCGTACCCTATCGTTACGGCTCGCAAACGGATGTACGCGGCCAGACGCAGCAGGCGACGATCGAAAGCCTGCACGCCATCCTCACCCGGCTGCTGCCGCAGACAGCCAGGCTTCGCATCGACCACGCCTGGTGCGGCGTTCTGGGCGTGCCGCGCGACTGGTGCACGACGGCAGGGCTCGATCCGCAGACCGGCATCGGCTGGGCCGGCGGCTATGTCGGGCTCGGCGTCTCGAGTTCCAACCTTTCGGGCCGCACGCTGCGCGACCTTATCCTGCGCCGCGACACCGAACTGACCCGCCTGCCCTGGGTCAACCGAAAGGTCAGCAAATGGGAGCCAGAGCCGATGCGCTGGCTCGGCGTCCACTCGATGTATCAGCTCTATCGCGTCGCCGACGAGCGCGAGGAAGCCGGCCTCCAGCACACGTCGAAACTGGCCGCAATCGCCGACCGCATCACAGGACATTGAGAGACTGCCATGACCGACTTCCAGACCTTCGCCCACCTCGCCTCCATCGACCTCGGCGAGCCTGAGCCCAAGCCGACCTCGATCAGCGGCGATCAGTTCGAAGCCTCGACGACGCTGTGGACCTCGCCGGATGGCGCACTGGAAGTCGGCGTCTGGGAGTGCACGCCGGGCCGCTTCACGGCCTCGCGCGAGACCAATTCCGAAACCTGCCACATCGTGTCAGGCCGGGTCTCGCTGCATGGTCCCGATGGCCGCAGCGAGGACGTCGGTCCGGGCGAAATGCTGGTGCTGCCGAAAGGCTGGAAAGGCGAATGGACGATCCACGAGAAAACGCGCAAGCTCTATATCCTGCACTTCGAAGCGTGAGCCGGCTGGAACAGCCGCTACTCGTCGTCTGAACGATCACCCCCGGTAACGATCGGCTTGCCTTCTATCACACGCCGCAAGGCGTCGTTGATGCGGTCCTGCCAGCCGGGTCCATCCTCCTGGAAATGGTCCAGCACGGCGCGGTCGATTCGGATCGAAACAAGCTCTCTGACGCCTGGAGCGGCCGTGGGCTCTCGGACCGGGGCAGCCGGCCTCTTCATCGGCTTGAAAGCCGCCTCGGCGGCCGCCATCGGATTTGTCGGTCGGCGCGGAGGATTTGCCATTGGATGACCCTGACTGAGGATGATTCGTGCGCGACGTAGCACGCCTGAGCCACCATAGCCCAACCAGCACCGTCGCGCAGGCCCCTTTGGTCAGGACGATCACTCGGCTGCTTGGAGGCTCTGTGCGTCGATGATGACCCTGATCTCGGCGCGGCAGGAGCCGCAATTCGTGCCGGCATTCAGGGCCGCGCCGATTGCCGCAACGCTGCCGCAGCCGCGGCGTACCGCTTCCGCGATCTGGTTGGCGCCAACGCCGAAGCAGGAGCAGACGATGGCGCCGCGATCGACGTCGATCCCGCCCGGCCGCCCGGCCACGATCGCCAGCCTGCTGCGCCGATCAACATGATCGGCACTCAACTGTTCCGCCGCCCAGCCGCGCGACACGGCGACCGGGCCGGGCGCGACGAACAAGGCGCCTGACAGTTGGTCGTCGTCGAAGGCGGCGATGCGGTGCTGGCCGGCGTCGCGGTCGTGATAAGCTGATATTTCGGCACCCAATGACGTACCGAACAGCGACCCGGCAAAGCCCGCCCAGTCGATGTCGTCATCGGCAAAGGCAAGCTCGACCCGCCAGCCGCCCTTGCAC
>NZ_RZQE01000364.1:0-6056 GCF_004022955.1 Mesorhizobium sp. M7A.F.Ca.US.002.01.1.1
TGCCCCCTGAGTTTGGCGTCGAGATTGGACAGCGGTTCGTCGAAGAGAAAGCCCGCCGGATCACGCACGATCGCGCGGCCCATTGCGACGCGCTGGCGCTGGCCGCCGGAAAGCTGCCGAGGATAGCGCGCCAGCAACGGCACCAGCCCAAGGATTTCGGCCGCGCGGCGCACGCCTGCATCGCTCTCCGGCTTGGAAACTCCTTTGAGCATCAGCGAGAACGCCATGTTCTCGGCAACGGTCATGTGTGGGTAGAGCGCATAGTTCTGGAAGACCATGGCGACGTCGCGCTCCTTGGGCGCAACGTTGTTGACGACCCGTTCGCCAATCGCGATCTGGCCGCGTGAAATCTTTTCCAGGCCGGCGATCATTCTGAGAAGGGTTGATTTTCCGCAGCCCGATGGTCCGACCAGAGTGACGAACTCGCCGTCCTCGATGTTCACGCTGACCCCGTGCAGGATCTCGACAGCGCCGAATGATTTGTAGACTTCGCCAATTGCGACAGACGCCATCGATCCTCCCAACAAATTCCCGCGACGTCGTCGAAGGAACAACGCTTCCGCCAGCTACAGCCCTGGCTCCTCCCAGGCTCACGCTAGGCCGAAACGGTAGCGCTACCAAACCGGGCTGTAAAGCGTTTAGGGGAAAGCCGAACCTTGGGAGGGTCCGCTTCGCGCCACACAATCCTCCCAGCTGCTCCTGCGTCCGCTTCTGCGCGATCAAGTCCGGCACCTGCGGTCGCAGCGTTCGCGTTCATCACAGTTGCGCACGTCCTTGTAGGCTCGCTCAACCGGCGGCGATAAGGCTGGCTTCCTGCCAGGCGCTCGCGAGGTTCGCTTCCTGGCGTACGACCGCCTGGGCGATGCGATAAGCGGATTGAATGGCCCCTTTTCCGTCAGGGGCAGTCATTCCGGAACGATCCTTCCCGCTTGATTAGAATTCCACGTTGAGTTTTGCATTGAAGCCGTTCTGCTGGACGCCGGAGCCGAACTGACCCTGGTAGGCGACGCTGAGGGTTGCGGCATCGGTCAGGTTGAGATCGAACCCCGCTTCGATGGCGGCACTGTCCTTGGCGATCGGCACGCCAGCGATCGTGAAGGCATCACCGGCAGAGAAGGCATGTGTGCTGGTCGGTATGACGTCGCCATAGGCATGGCGCCAGCCCAGCATGCCGCGCGCCGTGGCATTGATGGCGCCGAGCGTGAAGCCGGCGGAGGCTCTGAGACCAAGCGTGGTGAAGGTGGCGTCGGTGGTCTGGCTTGCACTGGTCAATGCCGCCGCACCGCCCTTTTCCGTGAAGCCGTCCGTATGCAGGTTGACATAAGCGAGGTTGGCAAAAGGCTCGAAGGCCGCGACTGGCGTATCGATGCGATAGCCGAGTTCCCCGAACGCCTGGAAGGTGCCAGCGTTGTAGTCGCCGCTCAGGCTGTCGGCAAAGCCGGGCATGGCCACCGAGCGCGATGTCTTCATGTCATGCCACGTATAGGCAAGCCCGGAGCGGAAGGCGAGAGCGCCCCGCTGCGTGTCACCATAAAGGCCGAGATGATAATTGTCGCTCGAGCCTGACGAGGATCGGCCGTCGGCATCGAAGCTCGTGTGGCTGTAGCCAGTCATGATGCCAAGCCGCACATCCTCCGCGACAAGGCCGTCGACGCCGGTAAGAAAGCCGCCGGTGGAGGTATCGAGGCCTGCGGCATTGCCGTCGCCGTCGAAGGTGCCCCATGACCCGAAAGCCGTGCCCCAGGCGGCAAAGCGATCGGTGGTGGCAGGCGCCAGCATCGGACCGCCTTCGCCATAGGCCAGCACCGGCGTTGCCGGGATCCCTACCCCCTCGAAGGCCGCACGCAGGCGGTCATTGATGGCATCGCGGACAAAATGGCTGTCCTCGATCAGCGCCGATTTGGCGGACGCATGGATCTCGCCAGATAACGCATCGAAGGCTTCGCGTGCGGTTTCATCGTCCGGAAGGCCGGCGATTGCATCGTAGATCGGGTTGCCCGGCCCGGCGCTTTCGGCGCCATTGGCGGTGGCACACTGGTTGCGGGTGCCGGCCACGTCGCAGAACGACACGTCATTGCGGGCAACGTCGAGATAGATATTACTGGCGTCATAGGCGAGTGCCAGGTCGACAAACGGGGCGTTCTGGTCGAACGCATCATAGGTGCCGGTCACGCCTTGATCCGCGCTCAGGATCGTGTAGCGGGTTCCGGCACTGTAGCCGCCCGGCGCCTTGAGCGCGAAGACGGTGCCACCCTGGATGGTGGCTTTGCCCGTCACGTCGATCAGGTCGGAATTGCCGGCCGGATTGATCTCGACTTCGTAGGTCGAGCCTATCTCCTGCGTGTAATCGCCTGACACATTCAGCGTGCCGATCGAATTGCCCGGCGTAATCGTGCCGCCAGAAGCGATCGTGGTCGTACCCACCGTTCCCAAACCGCCGAGCGTGCCGCCGGCTGCAACCGCAATGGCGCCAGCAATGCTTGCCCCGGAATGGCTGCCGTCGCCGACAACGAGCTTGCCGCCGCCGATGGTGGTCAGACCGGTATAGGTGCTGACGCCGTTCAGCGTCAGCGTGCCGGCGCCGGTCTTGACGAGGCTCCCTCCGATGCCAGTGCTGCCATCCTGGATGACGCCGCCGATGGTGTCGTTCTTATCCAATCCGCCAAGCGTCAGCGACTTCGAGCCGAGAAAGACGAGACCATCGCCCGAAAGCGAGCCAATCGCGATACCGTCCGACGTCATTTCGGAGATGTCGACCTTTCCCCCCGTATCGTTTATGATCGCGGCCCCATCCGCCGTGTTAGCGCCATGGAAGCCAACGAAGCCGCCCTTGTTGGTGATGGCGGCGCTGCCGGCAGACGCGGTGTCGTAGAAGTCGAGCGTTCCTTGGATTGTAACGCCAATCGTGGCATTGGCGGCGCTCGAATTGCCGTTGAAGGACGTCCTGCTACCATTGCCGGTGATCGAAGCCGCACCGGCCGATGTTTCGTCGTTGAAGTTGATGCGGCTTTGGGTAGTGACGATCGTCGCCGTTCCCGCCGACGCACTGCCATCGAAGCGCATCGTTGCGTTTGTTTCCATGACGATGTCGAGGCTCTCGGCGCTTGCATCATTGATGAAGCGGAGGTCACCGGCCTTGACATTCACCGGTCCGCTGCCCAGCGCGCCTGTCGTCGCCGCGGTGATGAATCCTGCCGAAACCGTCGTCCCACCGGCGTAGCTGTTGGCGCTCGAAAGCACCAGCCCGCCGGCCCCGGTCTTGGTGAGCGCGCCGGTCCCGGAGATGACGCCGTTCGCCGTCAGGTCGGCATCGGTCTGGAACGTCCCACCGCCGGCATCCAGGGTGACGTTGCGCGCCGTCGCGAACGCCGCCGTGTTCCGCAGCGTGCCGCCATTGAATGTCAGGGCACCGCTTGCGGCGCCGAGATTGGCATCGGACGAAACGGAAATAGTCCCGCCCAGAAGCCGCGTGCCGCCCTGATAGCTGTTGCTGCCTTCCAGGACGAGCGTGCCGCCTTGCGTCTTGCTGACCCCGCCCGCGCCGGTAATCGTCGTCGCGATGGTGGCTGCCGTGCCGGCCAGCACGCGGATCTCGGCATTGCCATCGGCGCTGTCGGAACCATCTATCGCGAGCGTGCCGGAACCTTCCAGGCGGTAGCCGCTGTCGACGAATTGCAGCCCCTTGAAGCTTTGCGCTCCTTCGACGGCGATCGTGCCGCCGTCGAAGCCGCCCGGTTCGTTCTTGAACACCGCATGGTTTCCTGCCCAGGAGACGAGAGTATCGCCGCCCTGGTTCAGCCATTTTTCGTTCGTGGTGTTCCAGGTCCCGTCGCCGCCTTGCCAGTGCTGCAGCGTGTCGTCGCCGGCCGCTCCGATGAAGAGGTCGACATTGCCGCCGCCCGCCTGGATCTCATAGGCGGCCGGATCGGAAAGCGGCGGCTTCGTGCCGATCTCCAGGCCGTTGTCGGTGAGGCTGCCGCCATAGGTCATCAGCCGGTAATAGCCGAGGCCCGCCGTGCCATCGGCCACGTCGCCGCTCTGCGCAAGATTGAGCGTACCGTCGAGCGTCAGATTGCCACTCACCCCGATGCGGTCGCTTATCCCCGGAGAGCCGGTTGAACCGCCTGGATTGCCGAATTCGTAATCGAGAACCGACCCTGAAGAGAGGCCCAGATTTCCGGCAACCGTCAGCGTACCAACCGAATTGCCTGGCGCGATATGCCCGCCATCGGCAACCGTCGTCGTGCCCACCGTGCCCGAGCCACCGAGCGTGGCGCCGTCCTCGACATTGATCGTGCCACCGAGGAAGCCGGCACTGGCATGGTTCCCGACAAGAAGCGTGCCGCCTGCAACAGTGGTGGCACCGGTGAAGCTGGAACTGTCCGCGGCCAAAACGGTCGTGCCGCTTTCATGGAGGATGGTCCCCAAGCCGGTCAGGGAAGGGCTGAAAATCAGATCGGACCCATCGGGATTTCCCAGATGATTGAACACAACCGTGCCTGTGCCAGCGCCAAAAGCTATCGATGCCGCATCAACCGTGCCGGCGGCCTTCGCCACTTCCCCACTTGCCGCACCGATGTTGAGCGTTCCGAATGATCCTGGCTGGGCCGCCAACCCAACGATAGCAGGACCCCCGGCAAGCGAAACCTGCCCGCCCTCCGACAGAGTCAGCGTGCCCTTGCCCAAGACGCCAACGGCAATGATGGAGTCGCCTGTCCAAACCGACCCGGGGCCCGTAATATTCACAATTCCGGTGGCTTGAGCATCCCAACCAACAATGGCGTTGTTGCCGCTGGAAACCTGTCCGCCATTTTCAATGCTGAGCGATCCATTGCCAAAGAGACCAACTGCGATGGCATCAACGAGCGTCCAACCCGAATCATTTCCGGAAATCACCGCGGAGCCAGTGCTGCCCGCGCCATACGCCACAACTCCCGAATCGTTGAAAACCTGACCGCCATTCTCGACGATCAAGCTCCCTTTCCCTTTGGAATCCCCATTGGAATCCCCGACCCTAAGGACGTCGGCAGTCCAGGTGGCCGACCCTGAAACTCTTGCGGTTGCCCACTCGTCCGGATCAGTTCCGTCAGTAGCAATGATCCCGGTAAAAGAGGTGAGCTGTGTGTCGATGTCGAGCGTGCCCCCCATGACGCCCAGGTTGCCCGCGAGGTCGGAAGCGTCGCCTGACAGCGTCAGCGTACCGGCGCCGGCCTTGCCGAAATGGCCGGGGCCGGTAATGGTCCCGGCATAGGTACCGTCGCTCGCCTGGTCGAAGACGACGGCGCCGGTGTTCACGCCTGAGAAGGTGAGATTGCCGCCGAAGCTGTTGGTGTCGCCGACCAAGGTGCCTTGATCGATGGTCCAGTCCTGCGCACCCGTGCCGGTCAGGGTAACGGTATTCGTCCCGGCCTTGTTAAAGCTCGTGAAGCCGACGAACTCGTCACTCGCGCCTACCGTGGCCGTATTCACGAGCTTCGAGACATTGAAGGCCGGTGTGGAAGGCAGCGTGTCATAGTCCCCGAGCATCAATGAGCCGGTCGCGCCACTCTCCACCACGACATTGCCGGTGATAATCGAGCCGTTTCGCAGGGAAAGCGTGTTGACGCCGCCGGTGAAGGTGATGGCGTTAGCCCGGCCAAAGAAAGAATCTCCCCCAGTAATCTCCCCAACGTTAAGCACCGCCAAATTGGCCCCAACGATGCCGGTACCACCGTTTCCATTGCTGGGCGTCAGGGGAATATAGCCGGGGGCGCCGCCACTGCCGGTTCCGCCAGCAGGGCCGTTAGAGCCGCCGGCATGGCCACCGTTGCCCTCGCCGCCAATGATCACTCCGCTGTTAAAAACCGTCCCACCATTTCTGAGGTCGATCGCTGCACCGGCGGATGCAGAAACCCCGGCGCGGCCACCGGTAATGCGACCGTCGTTGACGATGCTGCCAGAATCTCCCATCACAATGGCTGTTCCGCCGGTGGCTAAAGCCCCGCCCGTGCCACCGAGGACATCGCCATGGTTGGTCAAGTCGCCGCCGGCGTTCAAAACAATGCCCGCACCACCAC
>NZ_RZQE01000365.1:0-6055 GCF_004022955.1 Mesorhizobium sp. M7A.F.Ca.US.002.01.1.1
GGCAGGGTTCCCCACTATTTTGCAGGGCCGACAGGAGCCTTTTGGCGATTTCGGCGTTCTGGGTGAGGCCACGAGCAGCGCCCCGGGTCGATCTGAGTTTTTTGAGGGAACCCGCCATGACCATTTCCACACTTGCGCTAACCCCGCTCATCTCGCTGATCGCCGGCGTGCTGATCCTGGTCATGCCAAGGCTGTTGAACTACATCGTCGCGCTCTATCTGATCGTCGTCGGGTTGCTCGGGCTATTTCCGCATCTAGCAGGCTGAGGCGCCGGCTTAGGCCACGCAAGCGTCCGCCCTTCGGAGTTCCGCATCAAGCATCAGAATCCAGCGATCGGACTCCGTCGCGGCGTCGACTGCTGGCTTCAATCTTTCTTTGAGGCAGTTGTCGGTTGTTGTGCGGCAATAGCGCCATTGCTCTCGGCGCGGCTTTTCGCTATGTGCCTGAAAGATGTCTTCGAAGGGGTATTCCTATGGCTGATCACTCGCCGACTGGTCCTGTCGAACTGGGCGCGAAGATGGACTATGCCGAGCATGACCGCACCTATGCGGGTTTCCTCGCGCTGGCCAAGTACGGCTCGCTGTTTTGTGGCGCCCTGCTCCTGGCGATGGCCTTCGGCTTCTTCGCGGGCGGCTTCTTCTCGGCGACCATTCTGTTCGTGCTGATTCTGGCTGTCGGCGCCTTTATCCTCCGATAGATTTTTCCGACATCTTGTCCACGGCGCCGCCGCGAGGCCGGCCGGCGTCTTGCGGGAAATAGCTTCCGGCCGAAAGGATCATGCGGTGGGACAGACGGTTTTCATCCCTCGTGAGCTCGATGCCAACGAGCCGCGCGTCGCGGCTTCGCCCGATACGGTGAAACGGCTGGCGGCGTTGGGCTTCGACGTCGTCGTCGAGGCCGGTGCCGGTCTGAAATCGCGCATCATCGATGCCGACTATGCGAGCGCCGGCGCTGCTATCGGCAAGGCTTCCGATGTCGCCAAGGCCGATGTGGTGCTGAAGGTGCGCCGGCCTGGTGATGCCGAGCTGAAGAGCTACAAGCCCGGCGCGGCTGTGATCGCCATCATGGACCCCTACGGCAACGATGCCGCCGTGGCAGCTCTTGCCAAGGCCGGCGTCACCGCTTTCTCGATGGAATTCATGCCCCGGATCACCCGCGCGCAGTCGATGGACGTCTTGTCCTCGCAGGCCAATTTGGCCGGCTATCAGGCGGTGATCGACGGGGCTTCGGAATATGACCGCGCCTTGCCGATGATGATGACGGCGGCCGGCACGGTGCCGGCGGCGAAGGTCTTCATCATGGGCGTTGGCGTCGCCGGCCTGCAGGCGATCGCCACCGCGCGCCGGCTTGGTGCGGTTGTCACCGCCACCGACGTTCGCCCCGCCGCCAAGGAACAGGTCGCCTCGCTCGGCGCCAAGTTCCTCGCGGTCGAGGACGAGGAATTCAAGGCGGCCGAAACGGCCGGCGGCTACGCCAAGGAAATGTCGAAGGAATATCAGGCCAAGCAGGCGGCACTCACATCAGAGCACATCGCCAAGCAGGATATCGTCATCACCACGGCGCTCATTCCCGGCCGGCCGGCGCCCAAGCTGGTCTCGTCGGCGATGGTCGCTTCGATGAAGCCGGGCTCGGTGATCGTCGACCTCGCGGTCGAGCGCGGCGGCAATGTCGAGGGCGCCGAAGCCGGCAAGGTGGTCACCACCGCCAACAACGTCAAGATTGTCGGCCATCTCAATGTGCCTGGCCGCATCGCGGCGTCGGCCTCGCTGCTTTATGCCAGGAACCTGTTCGCCTTTCTCGAGACGCTGGTCGACAAGACGACCAAGACGCTTGCCATCAATCGCGACGACGATCTGGTCAAGGCAACGATGCTGACCGATGGCGGCAAGGTGGTTCATCCGGCTTTCGTGAAAGCCGACCAGCAGCCGGCAAAGGGCCAATATGTCGAGCCGGCCGCGATCCCGGCCAAGACCATGGTCGCCGATGCTTCGCCCAAGAAAGCCGCGTCCAAGAAGGCGGCCGCACCCAAGTCGCCCTCGTCGAAGCCGAAAGGGATCGCGTGATGGACCAGACCCTGCAGAAAGCCCTCGACCAGCTCGACCAGGCCTCCGCCGCCGTCCGGCTGGCGGTGCACAATCTGGCGACCGCGCCCGGCGGCACTGACGCAGCCGGTGATGCCGCGCATGCGCTCTCCGGCGGCGCCATCGATCCCTTCGTCTTCCGCTTCGCCATCTTCGTCCTGGCGATCTTCGTCGGCTACTACGTCGTCTGGTCGGTGACCCCCGCACTGCATACGCCGCTGATGGCCGTCACCAATGCCATCTCCTCGGTCATCGTCGTCGGCGCGCTGCTTGCCGTCGGCATCGCCGCCTCCGGCATTGCCGCGGGCTTCGGCTTCGTCGCGCTGATGCTGGTTTCGGTCAACATCTTCGGCGGCTTCCTCGTCACCCAGCGCATGCTGGCCATGTACAAGAAGAAGGACAAGTAGAGCGCCATGAACGCCAACTTCGCGTCCTTCCTCTACCTCGTCTCCGGTGTCCTGTTCATCATGGCGCTGCGCGGCCTGTCGCATCCGACCACCAGCCGCCAGGGCAATCTCTACGGCATGATCGGCATGGGTATTGCCATCGCCACCACACTGGCTCTGGCGACCCCGTCCGCCGGCCGCTTCGGCCTGATCGTGCTCGGCCTTGCCATTGGCGGCGGCGTCGGCGCCGTTACCGCGCGCCGCATCGCCATGACCTCGATGCCGCAGCTGGTCGCTGCCTTCCACTCGCTGGTCGGCCTCGCCGCCGTCATGGTGGCGGCTGCCGCGATCTATGCCCCGGAAAGCTTCGGCATCGGCACGGATGGCGACATTCATGCCCAGGCCCTGATCGAGATGAGCCTTGGCGTCGCCATCGGCGCCATCACCTTCACCGGCTCGGTCATCGCTTTCCTCAAGCTCGATGGCCGCATGTCCGGCAAGCCGATCATGATCGGCGCACGCCACTTCATCAACGCCGCACTTGCTATCGCGCTCGTCGTGCTGATCGTGTTGCTGGTCACCACCGAGTCCAAGCTGGTCTTCTGGCTGATCGTTGCCGCCTCGCTGGTGCTCGGTATCCTGCTGATCATCCCGATCGGCGGCGCCGACATGCCGGTCGTCGTCTCGATGCTGAATTCCTATTCCGGCTGGGCGGCGGCGGCGCTGGGCTTCACGCTCGGCAATCTGGCGCTGATCATCACCGGCGCGCTGGTCGGCTCATCCGGCGCGATCCTGTCCTACATCATGTGCAAGGGCATGAACCGAAGCTTCATCTCGGTCATTCTCGGCGGCTTCGGTGGGGAGACGGCAGCGGCCGCCGATGACGGCATCGAACGCACGGTCAAGCAGGGTTCTGCCGACGATGCCGCCTACCTCATGATGAACGCCCAGAAAGTCATCATCGTGCCGGGCTATGGCATGGCGGTTGCCCAGGCGCAGCATGCACTGCGCGAAATGGCCGACAAGCTCAAGGCCAATGGCGTCGACGTGAAGTACGCCATCCACCCGGTCGCCGGCCGCATGCCCGGCCACATGAACGTGCTGCTCGCCGAAGCCAATGTGCCCTACGACGAGGTGTTCGAGCTTGAGGACATCAACTCGGAGTTCGCGCAAGCCGACGTTGCCTATGTCATCGGCGCCAACGACGTCACCAACCCGTCCGCGCGCGACGACAAGTCCTCACCTATCTACGGCATGCCGATCCTCGATGTCGACAAGGCGCGCACCTGCCTGTTCGTCAAGCGCTCGCTCGGTTCCGGCTATGCCGGTATCGACAACACGCTGTTCTACAAGGACGGCACCATGATGCTGCTCGGCGACGCCAAGAAGATGACCGAAGAGATCGTCAAAGCCATGGATCACTGATCCGGGATAAGCGCCGGGACACGCCAAGAATCGCCCGGCTTCGCGCCGGGCTTTTTCTTGGCTCGACGGCGATTTCGGCGCTACGATGACGAATTCCCGCCTCGACGGCGGGATTGTCGTCGACGGAGACGTTGGTGCCTGACCCGATCGCATCGCCGCCCGCCGGGAAAGCGCCGCGCAAGCCTGGCCAGGCGGTGGTGATCGTGCATGGCATGGGTGAACAGCGGCCGATGGATACGCTGCGAGGCTTTGTCCAGGCTGTCTGGAGCCATGACCCCAACCGCGCGCCGTTTTATGCCCATGTCGCCGATCCGGCCGACCCCGCCGGCGCGAAGATCAACCAGAGCTGGATCACTCCCGACAGCCGGACCAATTCGTACGAACTTCGCCGCATCACCACGCCCTACGATGTCGATGGCCGCCGCACCGACTTCTACGAGCTTTACTGGGCCGACATCACGCAGGGCACGACGCGAGGCCGGCTTGCCGCCTGGGTGACAAATCTGCTGTGGCGCAAGCCCGCCGACATACCGCCGGACGCCCGAAAGCTCTATCTGGTCACCCTGGTTGCCGTCATCATCGCCCTGGTCGCGACGCTCGCGCTTGCGACGTCGGTTTGGCAGCAGCAGATTTCGTGGACCGTCGGCGTCCTCGTCACCATCCTGGCCTCGTTCGTCATCTGGTCGGTGGACCGTTTTGGCCTTCCCTATTTCGGCGATGTCGCGGCCTATGTGCGCGCTGAAGCGGCCACGGTAGAGAAGCGGGCGCTGATCCGCGACCGCGGCCTGAAGCTGCTGAAGCGTCTGATGATGGACGATACCTACGATCGCATCGTGCTGGTCTCGCACAGCCTCGGCTCGATGATCGCCTATGACCTGTTGCAGATCTTATGGTCCGATTTCAGGCCCCGAAAACTGGAGGCCATCCGCGACAAGGCGAAACTGAAAGCTATCCACGCCATCGACAAGGCGACGCTTGTTGCCGACGGCTCGGCATGGCCCGGCAGCCTTGACGATCTTGCCGGGTTCCGGCGCGATCAGTGGGAGCTCTATCGCCAACTGCGCACCAGGGACGACAGCCATCGGCCTTGGAAGATCAGCGATTTCGTCACGCTTGGTAGCCCGCTGACCCACAGCGAATTTCTGGTGACGCACAATCTCGCCGAATTCAGGCGCGGCATCGCCGAGCGCCTGTTCTCGGCATGTCCGCCGATTGCCGAGGGAGCGGCGGCCGGTGGCACCGTGCTTTATCAGGAAGGGCGCAACCGTTCTTCCGGCAAGCCGCAGCGGGCGGTGCATCATGGCGCGGTGTTTGCTGCGACGCGCTGGACCAATATCTTCGACCGCGGCAATGGTTGGCTGACGGGCGATCCGATCTCAGGGCCGATGGCGGAGAATTTCGGCCCGGGCATAGAAAACATCCAGGTCGAGCTGCGCGGTTCCCTCGGCCGTGTCTTCACCCACACGCTGTACTGGTCGTTGGCGGCGACCGGTAGCGAGGTTGCCGCCGGCGATCAGCCGCGCTCGCATCTCGCCGTGCTGCGCGACGCTGTCGACCTCGGTCGCAAACTGGAGCCGAGCCAAGCCGAAGTGCCGGCGATTCCTCCCCGAAAATAAGAACGGATTTCAGCGAACGGGGTCGTGGCAGCGCCGCTCGACAACTTCAAAGCAAAGCCGCTCCGGGCGGCCCGGAGTGGCTTTGTTGCAAGTGCAGTTCAACGGTTGGTGATAAAAACCGCTTCCTCATCGTCGCGCTGCCTGCCGCCAAGGGCCGCGGCAGCACTGGCGATAAAGGCGCCGATGGCCAGCGAGAGCGCACCAAGCAAGGCAAACGTCGCACTGGCCTTCCTGGCTGTGTCGGCGGCCTGCTGCGCCTTGACCTTGGCGTCCTGGGCCTTGGCGAGGACGGCATCCACCCGGGTCCTGGCGTCTGCTTCCGAAAGCCCCGTGCGAACGGCGACCAACTGCGACAGATAGGTTTTGTCGTCTGCGGAAACCTCGCCTGCCGCGGCGCCGGCGATCAGGATGCGCGAAGCCTGCCCAACCGCGGCCGCATCGCTGTCCGGATTGGCGGCCGCGAGCTTGCCCGGATCGGCCGGACGGAACAGTGAATCCACCAGGTAGGATGTCGCATTGTCGGCCGACGCGCTGCCGGCATTGGCCG
>NZ_RZQE01000366.1:0-6033 GCF_004022955.1 Mesorhizobium sp. M7A.F.Ca.US.002.01.1.1
CCGCACAAGCGCCCGCTCGAGGCAATCCTGGACAAGGTCGTCGGCAGCGTCGCGGTCGCGCAAAAGCGAGCGTGCGTAACGGCGCAGGCGCGGTATTTCGCCAAGGATTGCTGCCTTCTTTTCGTCCATGACCGCTGGTTTCGAGGTCGCCCTTGTTGATCTGGATTGAACGCGCCTTCCGGGCGCGGCGCAAGCGGCCAGCGCGAAGCGGTCTCCCGCCCCGGTCACCCAAGCAATGAGATAACGAGCCCATTGGCCGATTTATTCCCGGTCGGGGTGAAATCTTATTGTTCTTGCTTGCCTTTATCCGTTTTCCTTCGCCGCCCGTGTCAAAAGCCGCTGATAGAACAGGCCGATACCGATCAGAACCGCGCCGAGGCCGATGAAGGATAGCGCCCGGAGTACGCCTTCCAACTCCGACATGTCGAATATGAAGACCTTCAGCACGGCGATCGCGATCAGCGCGGCCGAAGCGATGCGCAGCACCTGCGATTTCAGCCAGACGCCAGCTGAGAGCAGCGCAACGCCAATTACCAGCCAGAGCGCCGAATAGGTGTAGGTTTCCAACTGGCCGAGGCCGCTCCACAGGCCGATGAATTCGCCCTTGAACAGGCGCCTCACCGACAGCGTGGCATAGGCGAAGGCAAGCGCGGCAGCCACCACGGCCAGCATCTGCGCATACCATTTTGGCCGCTTGTCCCTGGCGTAGAGCGCCAGTCCCCCGGCGGCGACCGCCGGCAGGAGATAGGCGAGGAACAACAGGTTGAACACCGGGATACGGCCGGTCGATTCGTCTGTGAAAAGCGGGTTCAGCACCACGAAGTGCCGGATGACGATGAAGCCGACGGAGATTACGCCGATGGCCATCGAACCATAGCGCAGCACCGAGCTTGGCGAGCGCATGTCGATAGCGACCAGGATTGCGCCGGCACCGATGGCGATCAGGGTGTAGATCGACTGTTCGGCGAGCGTCATGGCACCCGTGTCGATGACGCCACCGTGCATGGCGTGGCGCACCAGTATGGCGAGCGTGAGCAGCGCAAACAGTGCCGCTGCCGCCTCCATGGCAAGGCGCGGCCGGCCATTCGTTGTGCGCGCAAGCTGCCAGGCGGCAAAGCCGAAGGCCAGCGCCGGCACGCCGTAGCCGGGCAACAGCCAGTTGAACACCGGCGTCGTCGACAGGAACCCGGCGCCGACAATGGTCGGGTCGAAGGCGACACGGCCAAGCACCGCGATCACCGCGCCGACCGAAATCCAGCCGAGCACCGGATAGACGCGCCAGCGCGTGGCCAGCGCCGGCACAATGGCCGCCGCACCGAGCAGGATGGTGGTCCAGCCGGAATCGAAAGCCATATGCATCAGCAGCAGCCCGGCGATGGCCGCGCCGCCCAGGGCAAACGACACGGCGATGCCGCCCTTGAGCGGCGGCTCCTCGGCCCGCGCGATCCACTCGCCGCCGGCGGCGAAAATGACGACCAGCAGTGCCGCTGCGGCGGCGTAGACAGGGTCACGGTCGAGATTGCCGAAAGTGAACCAGAGCGCCAGCAGGACGACCAGCGGGACGATGACGCCCCACGCTGCCCATGAGGCCGCGCGGATCTGCGTGCCGGCGGCGAACCGGCGCGCGGCCCAGAAGCCGGCGCCGATGAAGACCAGGCCGAGTGCGATGCCGATGCGCAAGGTCAGCGCGTTGGACGTGGCCACCGGCAGTCCGTCGACGCCCAAGGCGCCGCCCGAAAAATCGGAAGCGATCAAGGTTGGCGGGATGATGCCGAGATAGATCAGCACCGTGACCAGTCCCGCGGCATAGAGGAGCGGCAGCGCCAGCGGACGATAAAGCGTGACCGCCACCATCGCGGCGATCACCACCGCGCCCGGCAAGGCATAGCTGGCGGCAGCAAAGGCCGGGTCGACCGACAGGCCCAGTGCCGAGAATGCGACGAACAGGCCAGGCACGATGGACGGCCAGTCGAAAGCCCTGTCTGGCGTGGTTTCGTCGCCACGGCGAGCGAGCCAGACAAGGGCGAGCACGGCCAGCGTGACGGCGTCGATGAACAGGATCGCAGAGAGCTTCGCCCCCGGCGCATCGGTCATATAGAGAATGGTCCAGACACCGGTGCCGAAAAAGGCAGCCGCCATCAGCAACTTCCAGTCGCGCATGCGGGCGATGACGCCGGTGGCGGCAAGCACGATGGCGAGATAGCCGAACAGCGCCCAGGGATTGGGTGCCTGCGAGGCGACCAGCACCGGCGTCACCATGGCGCCGACAAGGCCGATGCCGGCCAGCGCCTGGCCATGGACAAGGGCTGCCGCGATCGTCGCCACGCCGATGACGCCGAGCAGCGTGAAGGCGAGTGCCGGGCCGATGAAGCCGTAGATGCCATGCGCGGCATAGACGGTGCCGAACAGGATGAAGGCACCGGCCGCTGCCAGGATCGCCGGAATATAGGCGCCCGCGGCGCCTTGTACGGGCATCTTGAAGCCGGTGCGGCGGACGAACTCGCCGCCGGCGACCAACACAAGGCCGAGCGCGCCGGCCATGGTCAGCCGTACGCCGGGGCCGAAAATGCCGGCTTCGATGGTGTAGCGGATCAGGAACAGACCGCCCAGCGCCAGGGCGATGCCGCCGACCCAGACCGCCCAGCGGGTGCCGAGCGCGGTTTCGACATCGGATTGGCGGGCGGCTTTCGTCGCTCCGGGAAGCTCCGCGGGTTCCACCGCCTTCGGCGCCGGTTCTGGAGCGGTCCACGGCCCGGACACGATCTCGCCGGTCGAGTCTTCCGTTTCCGTGGCTGGCGCCGGTGCGGCGACCGGCTCGCTTGTCGCTGGAGAGGGAATGTCGGCCGCTGCCGCAACGGCTGGAATCACATCGGCGGGTGCGTTGTCGGCCACCGCCTGTTCGGACGGCTTGGCCGCCGGCGGCACGGCTCCCGAGAGCACAAGGCTGCGCAGCGCGCCAAGCTCACGCTCGACAAGGCCGATGCGGCTCTGCTGACGCGAAATGATGACGAACAAGGCGATGATGGCGACAAGGCCGATCAGGCTTTCAAACATGGCGGTTCCCCCAAACCAGGCCAGTTTTCACTGACATTCGTCGTACTGACATTCAAATGCGGCGGCCAAGCGGCCAGAAAACTCAGCGCGCCGCCAGATTGGCGGCCGGAAAGATCGAGCATGTTTCGGTGCCGAAAGCCAGCAGCTTGCCGCCGGCATCCTTCAGCGTCGCTTCCGACACCGCCAACGTGCGGCCCTTGTGAACAACCCTGCCCTCGCAGACCACCTCGCCGGTCTTCGGCGTGATGGGACGCGTCAAATTCACCTTGAACTCCGCCGTCGTATAGGCCTCGCTCTTTTCGAGCAGCGTCTGCACGGCACAGGCCAGTGCCGAATCGAGCAGCGTCGCCGCCCAGCCGCCATGCACGCTGCCCAGCGGGTTGAGATGGCGCTCGCTCGGCATGCCACGAAAGACAGCGCGCCCTTCCGAGACTTCGGTGAGAGTGAAATTCAGCTGAAAGGAAATCGGCGGCGCCGGATACTTGCCGTCGACGATGCGCTGCAGCAATTCCAGACCGGTGTATTTCAGGATATCGGCGTGCGGAATGGTGCCGAGCCCGAGCGGTGAGACCCGGCCAGGATAAAGTTCGACCTCGCTCATGTGATGATTTCTCTGGTTGCGTCCTCGCCAGCTATGGCCTTGCCGCGCGCGTGATGTTTGCGCAAGGCGGCGAGGAAGCCGGTACGAGCGTCCGGCGGCTCGATGCCGCGCGGCTCATAGACATGGCGGTTGAAGAAGAAGCCGGTGAGCCGGAAGGCGTCGTCGACATCAGCCGCATCGGCGCGCAGGCCGGAGCCGCGCTGTAGGAAGGCCGGCAGAGCCAGCATCTTGTCGCGCCATGGCAAACCGGCTTCGCGCGATACCGCGCGTCCCGACTTCGGCGAGACATAGGCCAGGTCCTGTCGCGTGCCGGTGGCGGCACATCGACTGAGATCGAGGCCGAAGCCGAGTTCGTCCAGCACCAGAAGCTCGAAGCGCGCCACCAGTTCTCCGGCAACGTCGGCGTCGTCGAGATGGACGATCATCACGGCAAGCGTTTCGTAGAGACCTTCATGCGCGTCGCGCTCGGGCACCAGGCGCAGATGCGCGGCCATGGTCTGCAAGCCGTAGACGGCGACGGCGCTGTCCATCAACCGGGCAGCATTCATCTCGATCGCTTCGGCCTGGAACGTGCCGAGATGTTCATCAAGGCGCGCACGCCACAACAGGTCGACGCGATTGCCGGGCTGGAGGACGGGCTGCTGTTTGCGCGAACGGCCGCCGCGAACAAGGCCGAGATGACGGCCATGCGCTCGCGTCAGCACCTCGAGAATGGCGCTGGTTTCGCCATGCTTGCGGGTGCCGAGAATGATTCCCTCGTCGCGCCATTCCATTTCAGGAGCTTTTCACCGATCGGGTGGCGAAATCAAGGTATGGGCTTGGCTCCTGGGTAACTCTCACACCAATGCATAAAAAACCGCCCGCAGCGATGTGCTGCGGGCGGGCTGGTGAGGTCAGTCGATCTGCTAGAAATTGCGCTGGAAGCGGACGATGCCGCCGACGCTGCTCTTCTTGTCGGCCTTGGTCCAGTTGTTGAAGTCGAAGTCGTCGAATTTTCCTGCATTGAGGTAATCGACTTCAGTCGTGACCGTAAAGCCGGGCACAATGGTATAGGCAACGTTGGCAGCGACGCCGAGGTTCTTCCAGTCGTCATAGGAAATCTGGGCGTTGAACGAGGTCTTCTCGTTGAACTTGTAGGTGCCGCCACCCCAGACTGCCCAGTTACCGCCCCACGGCTTGTATTGGGTACGGCCTGTGCCGAAGTCGTTGATGTTGTCGTTGGTGCCGTAGCCGCCCATGACGAACAGCGTCAGTTCCTTGCTGACGTTGACGTCCAAACGGACCTTGCCGGCCACTTCCTCATAGTTGCTGTCATAGGCCACGACGCCAGTGATCGCACCCCAGTCGCCCTTGTACTTCAAGCCGCCGACGACATGCGGAACATAGCTGTCGATGGTGTTGACGGCGGTGCCTTCCTCAAGCGAGACCACGCCCGTGAAGCCGCTGCCAGCGTCGAAGTAATAGCTGATGAGATTGGTATCCTTGACACCATACGGGATGAGCGTGTCCTGGATGACATTGCCGGCATAACCGATGAACTGGTCGTATACCGTTTCATCCTTACCGACGCGCAGACCACCGAGCTGGATCCAGGCGAAATTGAGGGTGGTGGTCTTGTTGCCGGCCTGCCAGCCGGTGCCGTCGCCTGTATAGTCGCCGGAGGAGTTGCCGAACTGGAAGCGAGTTTCGGTAAAGGTCTTCAACGTGCCGAGTTCGGTTTCCTGGCCGGTATAAGTCCTCAGCGTGAAGCGCATGTTCTTGTAATAGGTGTCGTGCCTATCGCCGTCCATGTGATCGGCAACGTTGTTGGCGCCATCGAGCGAGCCGGAATCGCCGACGCCCATGTCGTAGCGGAGATAACCGCCGATGCGCAGGCAGGTCTCGGTGCCCGGAATATAGAAGTAGCCGGCGCCGTAGACGTCGCAAATCTTGACGTATTCGGCCGGTTCCGGTTCGGCGACGACGACAGCGTCGGCGGCGCGCGCGCCGCTGACCGCGATCAGGGCCGCGGCTGAGCCGAGAAGGAGGCTCTTGATGTTCATTTTCTGACCTCTCCAGTCATAGTTATAAATGGCTTCGGATTTGTGGCTGGCGGCAATGTTTTCCCGCCTCACCCCCACAACGAAAAAGGCTCACACCGCTCGCCCTTTTCAGCGGCGAACATACCCATCGATCATCTGCCTTCAATGACGATTTCCGAAATAATGCCAATTCCGTGAACAGATTAATGCTGTGTTGCACAAATAACACTTTCCGTGACGGCGAATGGCACAAGTGGCACAACGTCACATATTGAATATATATATGGGATACTTTCGCGGCCAAATATAATTCAACGTTTTATATTTCTAAAAATACCGCACAATGTGGAATATCTA
>NZ_RZQE01000367.1:0-6020 GCF_004022955.1 Mesorhizobium sp. M7A.F.Ca.US.002.01.1.1
CTTGCCGCAATGCGCGACGCCATGGCTTCGCTCGGGGGCGATCCGCAGAAGATCAACCCGCTGGTGCCGGTCGACCTCGTCATCGACCATTCCGTCATCGTCGACGAATTCGGCACGCCGATGGCCTTCGCCCGCAATGTCGAGCTGGAATATGAGCGCAACGAAGAGCGCTACAAATTCCTGAAATGGGGCCAGCAGGCGTTCCGCAACTTCCGCGTCGTGCCGCCCGGCACCGGCATCTGCCATCAGGTCAACCTCGAATATCTCGGCCAGGTGGTGTGGACCAACACCGAGGACGGCGAAACCACAGCCTATCCCGACACCTGCGTCGGCACCGATTCGCACACCACCATGATCAACGGCCTGGGCGTGCTCGGCTGGGGCGTCGGCGGCATCGAGGCCGAGGCGGCCATGCTCGGCCAGCCGGTCTCCATGCTGCTGCCGGAAGTCATCGGCTTCCGTCTCACCGGCAAGCTGAAAGAGGGCGTCACCGCCACCGACCTCGTGCTCACCGTCACCCAGATGCTGCGCAAGAAGGGGGTCGTCGGCAAGTTCGTCGAGTTCTTCGGCCCGGGCCTCTCCAACATGACGCTGGCCGACCGCGCCACCATCGGCAACATGGCCCCCGAATATGGCGCCACCTGCGGTTTCTTCCCGGTCGACTCGGAAACCATCCGCTATCTCACAATGTCCGGCCGCAGCGAGGACCGCATCGCGCTGGTCGAGGCCTACGCCAAGGCCCAGGGCCTGTGGCGTGAAACCGGCTCGGCCGACCCTGTCTTCACTGATCTGCTCGAGCTCGAACTTGGTTCCGTCGTGCCGTCGATGGCCGGCCCCAAGCGGCCTGAAGGCCGCGTCGCCCTGGAAGGCATTCCGGAAGGCTTCGCCAAGGCGATGGAGACCGAATACAAGAAGGCGGCCGAAATCTCCAAGCGCTATGCCGTCGAAGGCACCGACCATGATCTCGGTCACGGCGATGTCGTCATTGCCGCCATCACCTCCTGCACCAACACCTCGAACCCGAGCGTGCTGATCGGCGCCGGTCTTTTGGCCCGCAATGCCAACCGGCTCGGTTTGAAGCAGAAGCCGTGGGTGAAGACCTCGCTGGCTCCCGGCAGCCAGGTGGTCGCCGAATATCTGGAGAAATCCGGCCTGCAGAAGGAGCTCGACCAGATCGGCTTCAACCTGGTCGGCTTCGGCTGCACCACCTGTATCGGCAATTCCGGCCCGCTGCCGGCGCCGATCTCCAAAACCATCAACGACAAGGGCCTGATCGCCGCCGCGGTCCTGTCCGGCAATCGCAACTTCGAAGGCCGTGTCTCGCCTGACGTGCAGGCCAACTATCTGGCCTCGCCGCCGCTGGTCGTCGCGCATGCGCTGGCCGGAACTGTCACCAAGGACCTCACGACAGAGCCGCTCGGCGAGGACAAGAACGGCGAGCCGGTCTACCTCAAGGACATCTGGCCGAGCTCGGCCGAAATCCAGGAGTTCATCGAGAAGAACGTCACCCGCGAGCTGTTCGCCCGCAAATATGCCGACGTCTTCAAGGGCGACGAGTACTGGCAGAACGTCAAGGCGCCGGAAGGCCAGACCTATGCCTGGGACGACAACTCGACCTATGTGCAGAACCCGCCCTATTTCGCCGGCATGACGTCAGGTTTCGGCAAGATCGGCGACATCAAGGGCGCCCGCGTGCTCGGCCTGTTCGGCGACAAGATCACCACCGACCACATTTCGCCGGCCGGATCGATCAAGGCAGCGTCGCCGGCCGGCAAATACCTCACCGACCACGGCGTCGGCGTCGCCGACTTCAACCAGTACGGCACGCGGCGCGGCAATCACGAGGTGATGATGCGCGGCACCTTCGCCAACATCCGCATCCGCAACCACATGCTGGGCGAGAACGGCCGCGAGGGCGGCTACACCATCCACTACCCGTCGAAGGAAGAGGAATCGATCTACGACGCGGCGATGGAGTACAAAAGGGAAGGCGTGCCGCTGGTCGTCTTCGCCGGCGTCGAATACGGCAACGGCTCGTCGCGCGACTGGGCGGCCAAGGGAACCAATCTGCTCGGTGTCCGCGCGGTCATCGCCCAGTCTTTCGAGCGCATCCATCGCTCGAACCTGGTCGGCATGGGCGTCATCCCCTTCGTCTTCGAGGAAGGCACCTCATGGGCATCGCTCAACCTCAAGGGAGACGAGCTGGTCGAGATCGACGGGCTGAGCACCATCAAGCCGCGCCAGACGATGATCGCCAAAATCACCTATGGCGACGGCACGGTCAAGAACGTGCCGATCATCTGCCGCATCGATACGCTGGATGAGCTCGACTACTTCAAGAACGGCGGCATCCTGCAATACGTGCTGCGCGATCTGGCAGCTTAGTAAGGGAATAAGGCAGTAAGGCAGTAAGGGAATAGGGAATAGGGAATAGAGCACCCTACTGCCCTACTGCCCTACTGCCCTACTGCCCTACTGCCCTACTGCCCTACTGCCCTACCTTCGGCGCCCCAAACCGCGCCGCGGCGGCCAACAACACACCCAGCATCAGCCCGTTGAGGATGTGCCAGAGGAAGTGCGTGCCGAGCGGGAAACCGCCGCAGACCAGCGGGTCGATCATCCGGCAGACGACGGACACCACGAAGATCGCCGATCCGGCCAGATTGTACCAGCCGGCGCGATTGCCGCTGGCGGCTACCAGCGCGCCGAAGAAGGCGAGCGCCAGGAACGGCGGCAGATAGCCCGTCGTGCCGTTCGACGCCTGGCGCAGCCAGTCCGGCACGGCAACGGTTATCGCCCCGGCAATCACATAGAAGGCGATGAAGATGGCGATGGCTTTGCCCCATCGCATGCCGAGGAAGCGACGCAGATTGAACAGCGTGTAGGCCAGCGTGAAGCCGGCGATCGGCAGCACGTCGGCCCAGACCGTGCCCTTGGTGGCAAAAGTATGGAAGATCGTCGAGCCGATGCCGATCGCCACCACCCACCAGGCCAGAACCTCGGCGAAGGCGCCGGTGCCCAGCCTTCGCACCTCGCGCACGCCCCACAGGCCGGCGGCGATGAAGGCGAAGTTGGTCAGGGCGTTGACCGGTTCGGACCAGAATTCCGGGCCGGTCCGCTCGCAATAGAGGTCGACCGGCGCCAAAAACGTTTGCCACATCGCGATTGCCGCCCGAATCGGTTTCTATCCTGAAGCGCAGATCCTTCCTATTGCGCGGTTGCGGTCGGCTGCAACGGCAAAATTTCACCGCAACGTGACTTCCCGTTGACTTCCGGTTCTGCCACATATTTCAGCAATCAAGATAAAGCCGGCATCACCGGCGGGAATCGGAATGGCCATGGCCTCGCGAAAATCATTGTGGCTGGCAGCTCTTGCGCTGGCCTTCTCGGCGTCTGCCGGCGCCGGGCATGCCGGCGAATCCGATCGCGCCCAGACCGACCGGGTCCAGATCGAAAAGCCATTGGGCGTGGTCGAGCTGTTCACCAGCCAGGGCTGCAGTTCCTGCCCGCCGGCCGATACTCTGTTCTCCGAACTTGCCGCCAAGGAAGACATCGTCGCGCTCGCCTATCACGTCGACTACTGGGACTATCTCGGCTGGCAGGACACGCTCGGCCGCAAGGAGAACACCGAGCGGCAATACGACTATATGCGCGCCTTCGGCAGCCGCTCCGTCTATACGCCGCAGGCCGTCATCAATGGCCGCGTCCATGTCAACGGCGCCAACCGCGGCGAGGTCGATGGTGCGCTCGCCCGCATGGCCAAGAGCGGCGAAGGCATGCGCGTCGCCGTCAAGGTCAGCCGCACCAGCGATCGCGTGATGATCGACGCCGGCGATGCCGGCAACGGCCCCAGCGACGCCCATGTCGTCATCGTCTATTTCGACCCGCCGCAGACGGTCAAAGTCGGCGAGGGCGAAAATACCGGCCGCAAGATGACCTACTGGAACGCCGTCACCGGCATCCAGACCGCCGGCATGTGGCATGGCAAGGCACAGCGCTACGAACTGCCGATGAGCGAGATTGCCAAAAAGGGCGGCTGCGCCGTGCTGCTGCAGTCGGTCGGCAAGGACGGCATGCCCGGTCCCATTCTCGGCGCCGCATTCATCCACAAGCCTTGAGATAGAGCGCTCAAACCCCGGCCGCGGTAGCGCGAAGGTTCACCTATCACCAGCCAATAAAAAACCGACGTCAGCTTGCTTCTGACGCCGGTCATTTAGGTTTTGGGATCGTCGCTCCCGGTTCTTCCGAGGAAGAGCCGAGGTTGGTTCGATCCGACGCAGACCCGTGGGCGGGGGGCTTGGGGTTTACGAGCCGGTGCCGGACCGAACCGTCTCAGGCAACGCCGGTAAATTCGTCGGACATTGGGGCATGAGCGCGGATAAAAAAAGGCAGAAATGTGGCGGAACATCACCAATTCCAACACGGCGTTTCATAAAAGTGACTGGACGTGACGGAAACGGCGCGGCGCGGGGCTCGGTTCGCCGGGCCTTGCAATTCAGTCGCGAACACGCCAACTTTGGTTGGCAAAGATTCATTTTGAAGGATCGAGGCATGACCGATGACAGTGGCGGGACGGAGGATGGGGACGCATCCGCAATAATCCCGCTGCACGAGGCGCGACGCGAACGTCTCGATCAGCCGGTGCGGTTCGACCGACGCGAGCTGGACCAGATCCTCAGGCTCTACGGACGCATGGTCGCCGCCAATGAATGGCGCGACTACGCCATCGATCATCTCGCCGACCGCGCTGTCTTTTCCGTCTTCCGCCGCACCAGCGAAGTGCCGCTGTTCCAGATCGTCAAGGATCCGAAACTGGCCCGCAAGCAGGGCGCCTTTGCCGTCATCGCCGCCGGCGGCCGCATCTTGAAACGCGGCCAGGAACTCGGCCGCGTGCTCGGTGTGTTCGACAGCAAGTTGAAGCTGGTGGAAGCCTGAGCAGGGAATTAGAGCAGGGGAATTGAAGAAATGGAGAATTGATGAGTTGAGAAAAGGCCTCGGCGTCATCTGTTGCCGCCGCTTCTTTTTATTCTTCAGTTCTTCAATTCCGCAATTCTTCAGTTCCTTCTTCAGTCCGCTCTAAGGCGAAACTTCCGCTCCGGCAGCGAACTCGGATCGGGCGGCGTCGAGGCACCGCCATTCAGGGACAGCTGCATGAACACCGTGTCCAGCCAGCGGCCGTGCTTGTAGCCGGAACCTTCAAGGCGGCCCGAATGGCGAAAGCCGAGCTTTTCGTGCAGCCGCACCGAGGCGCTGTCGGGACGGCCATCGCCGATCACCGCGATGATCTGGCGAAAGCCCGCCGTCGTCACCGCCTCGATCAGGCTTTGCATCAGCTTGAGCCCGACGCCCTGGCCCTTGGCCTCGGGCGCGACATAGACCGAATCCTCGACAATGAAGCGATAGGCCGGGCGTGGCCGGAAGGCACCGGCATAGGCGTAGCCGAGAACCGCGCCGTCCTTCTCCGCCACAAGGTAGGGAAAGCCGCCGGCCATCAGGCTGTCGAATCGAACACCCATCTCCGCGCGGCTCGGCGGCTCCAACTCATAGCTCGCCGTGCCTTGGGCGACCGCGTCGGCGTAGATGCCGGTGATGCTGTCGAGGTCGGCCGCTGTCGCCGGTCGAATCGTAATAGTGCTCATAGTTTATGGGTGCCATTTCTCTGCTCGCGATAACAGCAAAGCCCGGCACAAAAGAAAAGGGCGGCCGTTGGGCCGCCCTTTTGGAACTCGATGGTCCAGCATGCTGAACTAGCGACGGTCGCCCATGAACTGCAGCAGGAACATGAACAGGTTGATGAAGTCGAGATAGAGCGTCAGCGCGCCCATGATCGCCTTGCGACCGGCGACGTCCGAACTGTCGCCCTCGAAATACATCTCCTTGATCTTCTGCGTGTCATAGGCGGTGAGGCCCGCGAAGACCAGCACGCCGATCGCCGACACGGCAAACGACAGCGCCGACGACTGCAGGAAGATGTTGATCACCGACGCGATGATGATGCCGAACACGCCCATGATCAGGAA
>NZ_RZQE01000368.1:0-6016 GCF_004022955.1 Mesorhizobium sp. M7A.F.Ca.US.002.01.1.1
CGATGCTGCCGCCGATGACGATCGATTTCGGATCGAACATCATCTGAATGTCCCGGCACAGCGTCGCGACCCGCGAGGCGCTCCGCGAGACGATGGCGTCGGCCCAGGCCTCGCCCTTCAGCGCACGCCCGAACACATCGGCGGCATCGGCCTTGAAGCCGGCTTTGAGGGCCTGCGAAGCGATCCAGCGGCCGGAGGTGCTGTCTTCGAGTGGGGCCTGGTCTGCAGACAAACCACGGATCAGACCGAAGTGACCGGCAAGACCGGACAGCAATCGGCCGTTGCAAACGATGCCGCCGCCAATTCCGGTCGAGATGGTCAGAAAGACGATGTCGCAACCTTGCCCGGCGCCGAATTTGTATTCGCCCCAGGCGGCTGCCTGGGCATCGTTGAACGCACAGACGGGCTTGCCGAAAACAGCGGATGCCCTTTCGACCAGCGGGTAGCCGTCGGGAATGCCAAGCGTCGCCGGATTCAACGCCGACCAGCGTCCATCGTGCACCAGCCCCGTCACCGCAATACCGATACGACTGAAGCGGCTTGACCAGGCTGACGTGCTTTGCGCAAGGGATGCCAGCCAGGCGTCGGGTCCAGCCTCTCGCGCGGTAGGCACGATCATGTCCTCGACCACCTTGCCGCCGCTGACCAGCGCGGCCATGGTCTTGGTTCCCCCGATGTCGATGCCCAGCACGGTTGGGCCAAGCACGGTTTGCGTGCCCCTTGCCGCATAGGCCCCGGAAATCGCCTGGTGGAACCACGAGGTGACGTGCTCGGTACGGGTGATCGCCGATCCGACAACCACGGCACAGGCGCCGGCGCGCGCGGCGGCGGCCGCCTGCTCCGGCGACCGGATACGCCCTTCGGCGATGACGTAGGGGCTCAGGGTTCGCATTTGAGCGATGAGGGCAATGTCCGGATCCTCCGGCTCCGGCCCGCCGACATAGCCGGAAAGCGTCGTGCCGACGAAATCGACACCCGCGGCAAGGGCCCGGCGCGCATCGTCAAGGCAAGAGCAATCGGCCATGGTCAGCTTGTTCCTGGCCTTGACGGCTTTCACAAGCGCTTCGACAGGAATGGGACGGACACGGTCCGTCGCATCGAAAGCGATGATATCGGCGCCCGCCTCGGCCAGCGCCTCGACATCGGCCAGATAGGGCGTGATGCGCACGGGGCTGTCGGTCAGATCGCGCTTGACGATACCGATGATCGGCTCGCGGACGGCCAGGCGGGCGGCCGCGACATAGGGCACGGATTCGATGCGCAGGGCCTTGGCTCCGGCTTCAAGAGCGGCCCTGGCAAAGCCCGTCACGAATTGCGCACTGTCCATCGGGCCGCCGGGAACCGGCTGGCAGGACACGATGAGACTGTTGGCGATGTCTTCCCGCTGCACGTCGGCACTCCCCTGTCGCCATCACGATAAATGGAAAATACCAGATTACAACCAGTTCATAACTGGTATTATCTTTGCAGCTCGAAGACGAAGTCGTAGACGTCTCCCTTGTAGCGTGTCTCGCAGTATTCCACGATCTGTCCGTCGGCGAGAAAGCAGCGGCGCTCGGTCATCAGCAGCGGTGCGCCCATCTCGCAATGAAGGTGTCTTGCATCCTCCAGCGATGCGCCGCGCGAGCGCATGCGCTGGATTGCCCTCTGAGGCAGGAAGCCGCGTGCATCTAGCGCTTCATAGAGGGAGTCCTGAACCATCTCGGGCGAAGGAAGGAAGCGAACCGGCACGGCCGAGACCTCGACGGCGATCGGCGCGCCATCGGCCGTCCGCACGCGGCGCATGCGGATTACATTGGTGTTTGCGGCAATACCCAAAGCCATCATTTCGGCTGGCGATGGACGGCTTATCTGTTTGGAAAGCCATAGGCATCCAGGCTTCAGGCCGCGCGCCAGAATGTCCTCCGAAAAGCTCGTCAGCGTCGAAAGCGATTTTTCGACCCGCGACCCGATCTCGGTTTTGGAACCATGCCGGCGATTGAGCTGCCCTTCCTCTTCGAGCAACGCCAGAGCTTTTCTCACAGTGACACGCGAGATCGACAGGGCTTCCGCCAGAACCCGCTCGCCCGGCAGAACCGCGCCGGCCTTCAAAGCGTTGGAACGGATCGCTGCCTCGATCGCCGATTTCAACCGTCGGTAAAGCGGCACATCGGAGGCTGTCGCTTCCATCTCCCGACTGACAAGCCCGATCAGGTTCACGGTTGTCATTGCTCTTCCTCCCGCGCGAGAAGCACCCAGGATCAAAACATTCCTGACTGGACCCATACTGGTATTATCAATCCGGTGCAAACGTCCCGCGGGCGGTGCCTCGTCTGCGCCGTCAGCGCACCACGACCCCTCAGCGAACCCGCGGTGACAGCTTCATGGAGATGCGATCGCAGGCAGCACGCAGGACCTCCAGAGTAAAGGCATGGCGGCTTTCACGCGTATGGCGATTGATATAGGCGACGATAATGGAGGCGACGGCGCTGCCGTCCGGTCCGATGACCGGACAGCAGATATCGGTGATGCCGACGAAATCACGGCTCTCGCGCATCCAGTAACCGTCCGCGCGGATGGTACGAAGCTGCTTTTCCAGCGCCTCTCGATCCAGCGGCGCCGGCGAATGTGCCGCACATTCGTCGATCATCCGCGTCGCGACCTTTGGCGGCTGGAAGGCAAGGATCACATGGCCGGAGGTCGCGTCGGTGGCCAGGCGGCCGTAGCCGAGGCGCAGCGTGAACGCCATGTCCTCGCCGCCGGGAACGGCCGCGGTCACGACGGTCAAGCCATGATTGAAGACGACCAGGTGCGGCGACTGATTTGAGTCCCCGGCAATCCGCGTCAGCTCGGGCATTGCGGCGGACATGAGATCCTGAGCGCTCGGCGTGTGCAGCCCCAGCTTGAAAAGCTTGTCGGTCAACGAATAGGCGTCGGTCTCGGCGTTGCGCTCGATATATTGACGCTCCTGGAGCGCGATCAGCATCCGGAAAATCTCATTCTTCGAACGACCGAGGCCTTCCGCGATCTCCTTCATCGTCAAGGGCGCCCGCGCCTCCGCCAGCAGCTCCAGGACATCCAGACCCTTCGTCAGCGCCGGGGCCGAATAGGTCGGTTTGCCACTCTCTTTTGCGTCATCTGCCATTCGAAGAATCCCCGGTGGTCCACGCACGATAGAGACAAGAAATCGGAATTGCCATTGGTTTTATATCCAAACTTGACACCATATATAAAACTGTCATGATGACGGGGACAATGAATTTCGAGGCCGACCAATGACCGTACAGAGACCAGCAAACACTGTCCGCGCGACCATCACGCCCCGGAACAACAGTGTTTACACGTCGGTCGATTTCGATCGCGAGGGCAAGCAGATCGGCTTCTTCCATGTGCCTCAATCGCCGCACGACGATGCCTGGGGCACGGTCCGCGTTCCGCTCGCCGTCATCAAGAACGGCGACGGTCCGACGGTCCTGATCGAGGGCGGCAACCATGGCGACGAATATGAGGGGCCGATCGCGCTCGGCGAGCTTCTGCGCGAGATCGAACCACGGGATATAGCCGGTCGCATCATCGCGATTCCGGCCATCAACATTCGGGCCGTCGAGGCCGGCACCCGCACCTCCCCGATCGACGGGTTGAATTTCAACCGCAGTTTTCCAGGCGATTTCAACGGCACGCTGACAAGCCAGATAGCGGCCTATGTGCATGACATCCTGTTTCCGAAGGCCGACTATTTCCTGGATCTCCACTCCGGCGGTTCGTCCCTGATGATCCTGCCGAGCGCGATCATCGAGCCCTCCCCGACCGCGCAGGGGCATCGCAAGAACATCAAGGCGACGCTCGCCTTCGGGGCGCCGACCGTTGTCATGGTCGACAATCTCGGTGAAACCCGGACCTCGACCGCGTCCGCCAATCACCAGGGGCTGATCGTCATCGGCAGCGAGATGGCCGGCGGCGGCCTTGTCAGTCCGGATGCGTTGGCCATCTGCCGCAGGGGCATCCGCAATGTGCTGAAACATGCAGGCGTCCTGAAGGGCGCGCCTGACATTGCCCCTGGCGCCAACGCACGCGTGCTCAAGGTGCCCGGAAGCGAAGGCTATCTGCTTTCCGAGGAGGACGGTGTCTTCGAACCCTTGAGCCCGCTCGGCAGTGCCGTCAGCAAAGGCGACCTTGCCGGACGCATTCACTTCCTCCACACGCCGTCGCGCGCGCCCATCGATCTCCTTCACCCCATCGACGGCATCGTTTTCGCCAAGCGTCAACCCGGCCGCGTGCGCCCGGGGAATTGCTGTTTCGTGCTGGCCAACGAATATCCGGAGGCACTGACCGATGAGCCATGAAGACATCATGGCGGCTGCCCGGCGCATTGCCCCCTTCATACGGCGCACCCCGGTCGTCAAGCTCGACCATGCCACGGGCGCGAACCTCCAAAATGATGTCTATTTGAAACTCGAATGCCTCCAGGTGAGCGGCTCCTTCAAGATCCGGGGCGCCACGAACCGGGTGAAAACGCTCGAGCCGGGCCGGATCGAAAACGGACTGGTCGCCGCATCCGGCGGCAATCACGGCCTGGCCACCGCCTATGTGGCTGCCCGGGCCGGCGCTCCCGCCACCATCTACCTGCCGAACAATGCAAGCCCGCTGAAGGCGGAAAAGCTGCGCAAATGGGGCGCTGACGTTCGCTTCGAAGGCAAGGTCTGGGATGAAGCGCATGAGGCTGCATTGGCCGAGGCAAAAGCGCGCGGCGCCTTCTACATGCATCCCTTCGCCGATGCGCAGATCGTGTCCGGCCAGGGAACCGTGGCGCTGGAGATGGTCGACCAGATTCCCGATGCCGACATCTACATCGTCGCGATCGGCGGAGGCGGCCTCATCAGTGGCATGTCCGAAGTCCTGAAGCACGTCAAACCCGACGCCAGGATCGTTGGTGTCGAGCCGACCGGTTCACCGACCCTTCACGCCTCCCTGACTGCCGGCCGTGTCGTTCGCTTGCCCGAGATAACGACGAAGGTGGCGACCATGGCCTGCGGCCGCACGGACGAAAGTATCTACGAGATCGTCGCCAAGCACGTCGACGACATCGTCCTTGTCGAGGATGCGGACATGCAGAAAGCCGCTGAATTGCTCTGGTTCGAATTCGGCATCGCCGCCGACCTCAGCGGCGCGGCATCGCTGGCCGCGTTGATGAGCGGAGCTTTCAAGCCACCGCGCGGCGCCCGCATCGCCGGGCTTGTCTGCGGCGCCGGTGTCGAAGGCCTGAACGGCTGAGGTCGAGAAAGGCCGGTCCACGCAAGACGCGGCCCGACATGGATACGGCACGAGTGCCGCGGAATACCGCCGGAATGCCTGTCGCTGGGACGGTCGTCGTGCGGGACATGAAAAAGAGGCGAAGAATCGTCCTGTCGCAACAAGAGGAGAACTGAAACATGCGCATTTCCCTGAAAGCATCCATTGCTCTGCTTGCACTCGCCATCGCAACGCCCTCGCTTGCCGCGGAAAAGGTTCTTGGACTTGCGGCAATCGACTTGCAGAACTCCTTCTTTGTCCGCATGAAGGAAGCCGGCGACGTGGCTGCCGCCGACTATGGGGTGAAATCCACCTGGCAGAGTGCCGAGGGTAGCCTGGAAAAACAGGTCAGCATCATCGAGAATTTCATCAATCAGGGCGTCAGCGCGATCCTGATCGATCCGATCGACAAGAACGCGGTCATTCCGGTGATCCAGAAAGCCACCGCCGCCGGCATTCCGGTGATCACCATGGGCAACAAGGTCGAGGCAGGCTCGAACTATTCGACGCTCTATCCGGACTACGACAACATGTCGATGGTTGCCCGCGCGCTCGGCAAGTCGCTTGGCGGCAAGGGCGAAGTCGCCCTGCTCGTCGGTTCGCGTGGCAACTTCGTGTCCGACACGCGCGAAAAAGGCTTTGTCGAAACCCTGAAAAAGGAGTTTCCGGACATCAAGGTCGTCGGCATCGAGCCGACCGGCTGGGACGCAGCCAAGGCAACGAATGCCGCCCAGACATGGCTCACCAC
>NZ_RZQE01000369.1:0-5996 GCF_004022955.1 Mesorhizobium sp. M7A.F.Ca.US.002.01.1.1
TGACTACGGGGGCGGGTGGTTTAGCGTCAGCGCGGATGCCATTCAGCGTTTCCTTTCGAGCGTTGGCTCGGCTGAGCTACAGCCTCTATCTAGTTCATTATCCACTGATCCCCTTTGCAATTGCGGCAGCTGGCTCAGCCACGGCGTTCAGTTTCTGGTTCTGCTATCTGAGCATCAGCCTTTGCGCGGCCTTGGCGCTTCACATGATCATCGAGCGGCCGTTTCTCTTGTGGAGGGACAGGATAAGCCGGGAGCGCGGTAAGGCCCAAAACAAGACATCCCTCGGCGCGGGTGCTTGAAAGGCTGCCCGCCGGCAGCCGGCCAGCAGGAGAACGGATCAGCCTGCCTTAAGCTTTTCGACCGTGGCGACGATCGCGGCTGCCAGCGCTTCCGCCTCGTCAATCAACTCCGGGCCAAAGAGCCCATTGACCATCTCTTCGCTCGGCAGCACGCCGGGCGGGCAGTGCTCCTCGATAGTTCTCCTGATCAGGGTGAGGGCCGCCCGGCATTCGTCTGCTTCGATGTTCATCAACCATTTCCACATTCAATTCGGCTAAAATGCAACCAAAACGGCCCGCCTGCCTTGTCTGGCAGTTGGAGTATCGAGTGACATGGGTAACGCCGCAGACCGGCTGAAGTTCATCAAGCCACAAGAGCCGGTGCTGGTGCTTGAACCGCCGGTCAGCGACGACTGGATCCACGAAATTAAATATGACGGCTTTCGCACCCAGCTCGTCCTCGATTGGGCAGGCGCCCGAGCTTTCTCCAGAAAGGGCCACGACTGGTCGAAGCGCTACTGGCCGATCGTTACCGCCGCCGAGCAGCTCAAGACGAAATCCTTCATCTTGGATGGCGAGGTGATAGCGCCCGAGCCGGACGGCCGGCCGAACTTCCACGCCATGCATTCCCGAATGGCTTGGAACGCCGAGCTGCTGGCCTTCGTCGCTTTCGACATCCTGCACAAGGATGGCGAGGATCTGCGCCAACGGCCGGCGATCGAGCGCAAGGCAATCCTGTGGGACTTGATCAAGCCGGCCCAAGGCATCATCCAATACAGCCAGCATGTCGAGGGCGGTGGTGCCGAGTTCTATCAGGCGGCCGAGCGGATGGGTCTTGAGGGCGTGGTTTCGAAGCGCAAGTTCAGCCCCTATCGCAGCGGTGCCAAGGATGAAGCCTGGGTGAAAATCAAATGCTGGGACATCGCCGAACTGGATCTGATCGGCATCAAACGAAAGGCCGGCGAATGGACCGAGGGGCTGTTCGCTCGAGACGGCAAGTATGTCGGCAAGGCTGTGATCGCCACAACCGATGCAATCAAGGACCGGCTCTGGAAGCGGGTGCAGAAGGCCCAGGCGGGGCCACCGAATGGCGTTCCAACGGCGCAAGTCACTCCTGGCGTCGAATGGGTGAAGCCGGGCATCAAGGCCAGTGTCAGGACGCTGCGGGGCGAGCCCAAGCTGCGCCACGCGTCGGTGCAGGGTTTCAGCGAGAAGGAATAGTGTCTTGTCGGCCGATCGATTGAAGGTCCGCGATGCCAGCGGGGATGGCTATGAGGTGCTCGACTATGACGGCGAGCCCATAGCCATCTGCGCTACCATCGTCGACGCTGCGAGGTTCGTGCACGGTCGAGCGGCGCGGTTCTGGCTAGACTGGGACCGCACTGTGATAAGCGGCCCACCAGCGCCAGGCGACTTTTGCGCCAGCTTTCTCGGCTCGGACAGCATTGGGCGGATCCGGGCCGAGCGGCATGGCGCCAGCGCCGGCAGTTGGTTCTGGTCAATATCGACCCATGACGATCGCTGGCGCAAGCATGGCGGTCAGCGGGGTCGGGAGCCGAGCAAGGACTTGGCAGTGGCCGCGCTGGAGCGCGAGTTCACCCGCTACCTTGCCGATACACCACCAGGGCCTTCGCCCTATGCCCTGGCCAAGGGCCTTTGAACGGGCCATCAGACCCCTTAGAACACCCGTTGAACGGATCAATCTGGTGCCAAATGAAGTTGCGCGGAGATGCCAAACGATTTTGCGCGCTACAGATGACCTCGCCCCCGGGCTGCTAGCCGGCTGCTGTCATCCATCTGTCATCGCCGAGCGCTACCCGCTTGCGGCAAAGCAAATGGGGAATCACTTTGCCATGACGGACGTTTCCGCAGATCTGGTTTTTCGCCGCGGCAAGGAAGTTGGAAAGGCCGTCTATCAGAACCGCCCGCTGTCGAAAGCCGGCATTTCGGAGCGGCTGTTCGCCTTCCTGTTTTCCGGCCTCGTCTATCCGCAGATCTGGGAAGACCCCGATGTCGACATGGAGGCGATGCAGCTCGGCCAGGGCCACCGCGTCGTCACCATCGCCTCCGGCGGCTGCAACATCCTGGCCTACCTCACGCGCTCGCCGGCCCGGGTCGACGCCGTCGACCTCAACACCGCGCACATCGCCCTGAACCGCATGAAGCTGGAGGCGATGCGCCATTTGCCATCGCAGGGCGACCTGTTCCGCTTCTTCGGCGCCGCCGACACCAGCCACAATTCGAAAGCGTATGACCGTTTCATCGCGCCGCATCTCGATCCTGTCAGCCGTCACTACTGGGAGCGCCGCAACTGGCGCGGGCGCCGTAGGATCACTGTCTTCGACCGCAATTTCTACCAGACCGGCCTGCTCGGCCTGTTCATCGCCATGGGCCATCGCACGGGAAAATTCTTCGGCGTCGACCCAGCCGGCATCATGCAGGCCAGGAACATCGGCGAGCAGCGCCGCTTCTTCAACGAGGAGTTGGCGCCGGTCTTCGACAACAAGCTTTTGAGATGGGCGACGTCGCGCAAGGCTTCACTGTTCGGCCTCGGCATTCCACCGGCGCAGTACGATTCGCTGATCACTTCTGGCGACGGCACCATGGCCAGCGTGCTGAAAGCCCGGCTGGAAAAACTCGCTTGCGATTTTCCGCTGGAGAATAACTACTTCGCCTGGCAGGCCTTTGCCCGCCGCTATCCGAACCCCGGCGAGGCCGCCCTGCCCGCCTATCTCGAAAAGCAGAATTACGAGAGCATCCGCGGCAATGTCGACCGCGTCGCCATCCACCATGCCAATCTGATCGAGTTTCTCGCCGGCAAGGATGCAGGCTCCGTCGACCGTTTCATCCTGCTCGATGCACAGGACTGGATGACCGACGACCAGCTCAACGCGCTGTGGGCGGAAATCACCCGCACGGCTTCGGCCGGCGCCCGCGTCATCTTCCGCACCGCCGCCGAGCCCAGCCTGCTGCCGGGTCGCGTCTCCAGCTCGCTGCTCGACCAATGGGACTATCAGGACCAGGCTTCGCGCGAATTTTCGGCCCGCGACCGCTCGGCCATCTATGGCGGCTTCCACCTCTACGTGAAGCGCGCGGCATGAGCACCAGCGAGCTGCCGGCCAGCCCCGAATTCAAGGCCAGCCATGCCGAACTGATGGACGGCGTCTACCGCTGGCAGCGCCACATCTACGACCTGACCCGCAAATACTACCTGCTCGGCCGCGACCCAATGATCTCGGGGCTCGACGTGCCTGTCGGTGGCACCGTGCTGGAACTCGGCTGCGGCACCGGCCGCAACGTCATCCTCGCCGCCCGTCACTATCCCGACGCGCGCTTTTTCGGCCTCGATATTTCGGCCGAAATGCTGGAGACGGCCGGAAAGGCGATCGACCGCGAGGGCCTGTCCGGTCGCGTCATATTGGCTAGGGGCGATGCCACCGATTTCGATGCCCGGGCACTCTTCGATGTCGAACGCTTCGACCGTGTCTTCGTGTCCTATTCGCTGTCGATGATCCCCGGCTGGGAAAAAACAGTATCGGCGGCACTTGCCGCCCTGTCGCCGAACGGTTCGCTGCACATCGTCGATTTCGGCCAGCAGGAAGGCCTGCCGCGCTGGTTTCGCACACTGCTGCGCGGCTGGCTGAAAAAATTCCACGTCGCGCCTCGTGAATCGCTGCGCGAAGTGCTGGAATCGGAATCTCGGCGAACCGGCGCAAGCTTCCGTTTCCGCACGCTTTATCGCGGCTACGCCTGGCTGGCGGTTATCGGGCCGCGCGGCTAGCCAAGGTGAAACTGCCATTTGCAGGCCGACCTCACCTGAATGTCAATGCACCTTAATGGAGTGCCTTCACCAACGCCCCCACCATCGTCTGCGGCCGATAGCCAAGCTTGGCAGGCGTCAGCCCCAGCCGCACCACCACCAACTGCTCCGAGGGAATGATGGCAACCGTCTGCCCGTCATGGCCTTCCATCCAGTACGTGTCCTTGGGCAGGCCTGCCGCGACACCGGCGCCGGGGTTTTCCTCATCGCCCGGGGCCTCGATCCACAATTGGCCCTTGCCGTAGACCTTCGAGGCGGATGCCGGCTCTCGCATCCAGTCGACGAAACCGGCCGGCAGGATCTGGTTGCCGTTCCACACCCCGCCTTGTAGCAGGAACTGGCCGAAGCGCGCCCAGTCATGCGCGGTCGCGTAGAGATAGGACGAGCCGACGAAGGTGCCCAGCTCGTCGGTCTCGAGCACCGCGCTGTGCATGCCGAGCGGCTCGAATAGCGCCGTGCGCGGCCACGTCAGCGCCCTGGCCTTGTCGCCGACCGCGTCCTGCCAGAGGCGCGACAGCATCACCGCCGTGCCGCTCGAATAGGAAAACTGTTTGCCGACCTCTGCAGCCAGCGGCTTGGATTCGGCAAAGCCCGCCATGTCAGGTTCGAGATAGAGCATGCGCGTGACGTCGGCGACGTCGCCATAATCCTCGTTGAACTCCAGCCCGCTCGACATCGCCATCATGTCGGCAAGGCTGATCGCGGCGCGGCCGTCCGCCTTCCACGGCGCGAACAGGTTTTTGTTGTCGAAAGCCATCTTGCCGTCCTTGACCAACGTACCGACGATGGCGGCATTCACCGTTTTGGTCATCGACCAGCCGAGCAGCGGCGTCCTGGCGGAAAAGCCATCGCCGTAGCGCTCGGCGACGACACGGCCATTCTTGACCACCACCACCGCGCGCATGCCGGTGCCGATCAGCGCCGCATCGTCCAGCAGCTTGGCAACAACCGGATCCTGTGATGCCTCGACCCGTTCGCCTTCCGGCCACAGGTCGCCCATGGTGACTGCGGACGGCTCCGCTTGGATCGCGGTCCGCCGCACCTTTCCTACGTCGCCGTCCGGAACCGAAGCGCAGCCAAGCCCGTCGCGGGCTACGGCGACGCTCTTGCCGAGGAAACCGAACAGGCCGGCAGACACCGTTCCCCTGTTCTTGTCCACCGAAACCCGCATTAACCGCAGCAGGGGATGCCCGGGTGCCTGCACGTCGACGGCCAGCACCTCATTGGGATCGCGGCCGGCGATAAAAACGTTCGAACAGACGATCTTGGCCGAGTAGCCCGAGCCAACCCTGATCAACTCCGGTGGCGCGATATAAAGCCAGGCAAAAAGTGCTGCGATCACCAGGACGATCAGGCCAAGCAGCCATTTGACGATCTTGACCACGATCCGCATTTATTTCCTCCGGGCCCTGCGCGACCCTTATGTCATCGATTTGCCGCCATTGCTTCCGCAAATCACAATGCTTGTCGAGCGTCATCAACGGATTATCAACCATGATCGGCGATCACAGGATATGCTGAGCGATGCTGTGGGGCGATCGTTCGGAGGGGGCCCGATCACAAAGCAGGCCATCAGTGTAGAGACCCATCAGCGACCGGCTGAATCCGGCTCGGGAATTGCGATGCGCCGTCTTGCGGGCCTGATCATGCTAGCGCTGCTTGGTGCTTGCTCGACCGTCGACGATCTCTCGCCGCTGTCGCCTTCCGCTTCGAGCAGCCCGACGGTTGCCGTGCGCGCGCCGCGCTTTGCCGACTCCAAGCCGCATGAATGGGAGAGCGGCGCGCCGTGGAACTATGCCGTCCACGGCACCGATGTTTCCAAATACCAGACCTCGGTCGACTGGCCGGCTGCCAGGGCCAGCGGCATCTCCTTCGCCTTCATCAAGGCGACCGAGGGC
>NZ_RZQE01000036.1:0-25296 GCF_004022955.1 Mesorhizobium sp. M7A.F.Ca.US.002.01.1.1
AAGGTGGCGCGGACACTCGCCGATCTCGACGCCAGCGAAACCGTCGGCCGCATCCATCTGGCCGAAGCGATTTCCTACCGCATGAGCTCGGAGCGGGTGGCGCAGGCGGCGTAGGTCACTCGCCGCCCGACAAGCCGACCTTGCCACGCCCCCTTCCGCAATCACGCCATAACCGTCATCCGACGAATCGGCCATCTCCGCACTGCGGCGGACCTGATTGTCCGCTTGGTCGACGTCCTCACCACCCAACGGCCCCCACCGACCGGGCGCCGGCCGTTTCTCCGTCTTCGGGGCGTGGACGTCATCGCATCGGACCAAAGTCTTGGTCTCCGCATTGGGAATTCCTTATTTAGATAATGTGAATATGATTGTGGTCGGGGAGCCCGCTATGTTCGTTGACTACTACGAAGTTTTGGAAGTCAGCCCGAACGCCAACTCGGAAACGCTGGAGCGCATATTTCGCTATTTTGCGATGCGCTATCATCCCGACAATCGCGAAACCGGCGATGAAGCCCGCTTCAGTGAAATCGTGGAAGCCCACAACACGCTCAAGGATCCGGTCAAACGCGCTCAATACGACATCGCGTATAGGGACCATGCCGGCCTTCGCCGCGAATTGACCGAGGAAGCCAGCAACAGCAAAGGCATCGAGCGGGATGTCGTGATCCAGGCCAGGCTGCTGTCGCTGCTTTACGCGAAGCGCCGGCACGACGTCAGCAATCCCGGGATCGGGGATGTGGAGCTCGAACGCCTGTCAGACTGTCCGCGAGAGCATCTCGAGTTTCATCTCTGGTATCTAAAAGCGAAGGGCTGGATAGCAAGAGTGGAAAACGGGACGATCGCGATTACGGTGGAAGGCGTCGATAGGGTCAACTCCGAACACCGTCGCGATCCCACCATCCGGCTCCTGGACCATACAGCTTCCTGACGCCTCACCTCCGGAGGAAGTCAGGCCGAAGACCTGCCGCCCCATTCACGGCAGGGACTGGCCTCTTCAGCCCTGCTGCGCCTTCAGTTCCAGCCGCCGCGCGTGCAACACCGGCTCCGTATAACCATTCGGCTGTTCGCGGCCCTTGAACACCAGGTCGCAGGCGGCCTGGAAGGCGATGGAGTTGTCGAAATCGGCGGCCATCGGGTAGTAGAGCGGATCGCCGACATTCTGCAGGTCGACGATGGCCGCCATGCGGCGCAGCGAATCCATCACCTGGATTTCGGAGCAGACCTTGTGGTGCAGCCAGTTGGCGATGTGCTGTGAGGAAATACGCAGCGTGGCGCGGTCTTCCATCAGGCCGACATCGTTGATGTCAGGCACTTTCGAGCAGCCGACGCCCTGGTCGATCCAGCGCACGACATAGCCAAGAATGCCCTGCGCGTTGTTGTCGAGTTCCTTCTGGATATCATCCGGCGACCAGTTCGGCCGCACCGCGACGGGCACCGACAGGATGTCGTCGAGCCTGGCCTTGGGCCGGTTCTTCAGCGCCGCCTGCACGGCGTGAACATCGACCTTGTGATAGTGCGTGGCATGCAGCGTGGCCGCCGTCGGCGACGGCACCCAGGCAGTGTTGGCGCCGGCCTTGGGGTGGGCGATCTTCTCGACCAGCATCGCAGCCATCAGATCCGGCATCGCCCACATGCCCTTGCCGATCTGGGCGTGGCCGGCCAAGCCGCATTCCAGCCCGATGTCGACATTCCACGCCTCGTAGGCGGAAATCCAGGCGGCCTGCTTCATGTCGCCCTTGCGGATCATCGGGCCGGCTTCCATCGAGGTGTGGATCTCGTCGCCGGTGCGGTCGAGAAAGCCGGTGTTGATGAACACGACGCGCTCCTTTGCGGCGCGGATTGCCTCCTTGAGGTTGACGGTGGTGCGCCGCTCCTCGTCCATGATGCCCATCTTGATGGTATTTTTCGCCATGCCGAGCAGCGCTTCGACGCGGTCGAAGATCTCGACGGCGAAGGCGACTTCGTCGGGCCCATGCATCTTGGGTTTCACGACATACATCGAGCCGGCACGGGAATTGGCGCGGCGGCCGTTCGGCCCGACATCGTGCAGCGCGATCAGCGCCGTCATCGCCGCATCCATGATGCCTTCCGGAACCTCATTGCCGTCGCGGTCGAGGATCGCCGGGCTGGTCATCAGGTGGCCGACATTCCTGACCAGCATCAGCGAGCGGCCGGGCACGGTCAGCGTGCCACCGGCGGGCGCGGTGTAGGCGCGGTCGGGATTGAGCTTGCGGACAAAACTCTTGCCGCCCTTGGTGATCTCTTCCGCCAGGTCACCCTTCATCAGGCCGAGCCAGTTGCGGTAGACGACGACCTTGTCTGGCGCATCCACCGCCGCGACCGAATCCTCGCAGTCCTGGATGGTGGTCAGCGCCGATTCCAGGATGACATCGGCGATGCCCGCCGGATCGGTGCGGCCGATCTGGTTGTTGCGGTCGATCACGATCTCGATGTGCAGGCCGTTGCGCACAAGCAGCACGGCATCGGGATTGGCGGCATCGCCGCGATAGCCGACGAATTGCCTGGGGTCGGCCAGCGTCGTCGAGCCGGCGCCGGCGCTCAGCCGCAAGGCACCTTGCGCCAGCGACAGGCCATTGACGCCGGCCCATTTGCCGGACGTGAGCGGGGCAGCCTCGTCGAGAAAGGTCTTCGTCCAGGCGACGACCTTGGCGCCGCGCGCCGGATTGAAGGCTTTGCCCTTTTCGGCGCCATCCGTTTCGGGGATGGCATCGGTGCCGTAAAGCGCATCGTAGAGCGAACCCCAGCGCGCATTGGCAGCGTTGAGCGCATAGCGCGCATTCATCACCGGCACGACCAGCTGCGGTCCGGCAACATCAGCAATTTCCGGGTCGACATTGTCGGTCGACACGCTGAAGGCCGGGCCTTCGGGAACGAGGTAGCCGATCTCTTTCAGGAAGCCCTTGTAGGCCTCCATGTCGACCGGCGCGCCGTGATCGCGATACCAGCCGTCTATCTGTTCCTGGATGGCGTCACGCTTTGCCAGCAGCGCCCGGTTCTTCGGCGCCAGATCATGGACGATGGCCGAAAAACCGTTCCAGAAGGCGTCCGCTTCGATCCCCGTGCCCGGCAGCGCTTCCCTGGCCACGAACTCATGCAGCTCGCGGGCAATCCGCAATCCGGCGATCTCGATGCGGTCGGTCATCAGGCTACTCCAGATGAAAGGCTTTGCGGGCCTTTGGCATGTCAGGTTTGCCGGGTCAATTCAGCTTAGGGTGAAGGTGGCGTATTTCGCCGCGTCGCTCAAACCGCAATGCGCGGCCTTCCCGAGGCCACGGCCACGACATGCGCCTCGATGAACATGCGCTGGGCCTCGACGGTCGAGACCCGGAATTCGGTGGCGACGTCGATCTCGGCGCTGTCGGTGCCGGCATCCCTGGCGCGCTCCGCGACGATGGCGCGGACATCGGCCTCGGCCGCCGCGATCGCCGCTGCCTCGTCGAGGAAATCGCGTACGGTCTCGCCCGAGGCGAGACGAAACAGCCCTTCTATGGGCTGGCTGACCCGCGCCTCGGCCGAAACCCTGACCTGGCCGACGACGGCGCCAAGCGCGTTGGCGACATCGGTATCCCTGGGCACCACGCAGTCATTGCCGATCAGCTCGGCCAAGCCGGCATAGTGCAGCGGCGCCGAGGCGCCGAGGCCGATGACCGGGCGGTCGAGCGCAACGCTCAGGCGGGCGATGCCGGGATGCGCGTCGACTGCGCGCTGCACCAGGGCGTGCGCCACTGTCGCGGCGCCATCGAGCCCATCCTCGGCAAAGGCGGTCTCGAGGATATATTCGGCCGACCAGCGCGTCAGCGTCACCAGCACCCGTTCCGAGATCGCTTCCGGCGAAGCGGCAATGTTCTGGCCACGGCCGTCACGCTTGCGGGCGAACAGTTCGGCGCCGAGGCGCGCCGCGATAGGATCCCAGTTCGCCTGCTTGCCCAGCACGTGGGCGGCGTCCGACGGGGTGAAGCCGGCGACATGCACCAGCCCGCGCGACACCAGCCGGTTCAGCGTCGCGTTCTGCGCGTTCGAGGTCAAAAGCCTGTCGACGGCGAGCGGCACGGCACCGATGGCCTCGTAGAGCCTGGCTTCGGCGCCGGTCAGGCCGGCGGCGAGCCGGTCGGGCACGCCGGTGCGCACCGCGAAACGGCCGTCCATGCGGCCGGGATTGGGTGCCCGCGACTGGCGCTCCAGCTCTGAGATCACCGCTACGCCATGCGCCATGCCGGCCAGCGCCAGCGGCACCAGGCGGCGCGGCCCGAGCAGGATCTTCGGGTTGAGCGCGCCATCCTCCAGCGCCACTTCGGAATCGCCGCCGAGGCCGAAGGTGCGCATGGCGACGGCCTCGACCATGGTGCGGAAGCCGCCGACGGTGGCGCCTTCCGGATCGAGCCTGGGACGGCCGCCGTCGAGCACGGCGACGTCGGTGGTGGTGCCGCCGATGTCGGACACCACAGCATTGTCGAGCCCGGTCATGTGGCGGGCGCCGACCAGGCTGGCGGCCGGGCCGGACAGGATGGTCTCGATCGGTCGCTGGCGGGCAAAAGCGGCTGAAACCAGCGCGCCATCGCCGCGCACCACCATCAGCGGTGCTGCGATGTTGCGCGCCTCGAGAAAGCCTTCGGTCGCTGCCACCAGCCGGTCGATCATCGAGATCAGCCTGGCGTTGAGCAAAGTGGTCAGCGCCCGGCGCGGGCCGCCGAGCTTGGCCGACAGCTCGTGGCTCGATGTGACCGGCAGGCCGGACTTGTCGCGGATCAACTCGCGGGCGGCGATCTCATGCGCCGGATTGCGGGTGGCGAAGTAGGCGCAGACGGCAAAGCCGGACACCGAGGCGCCGAGTTCCGGCAGCGCCGCTTCCAGTCCGGACAGATCGAGCTTGGCGGCATTGCCATGCACGTCGTGGCCGCCCGGACAAAAAACCACCGGATCGGTGCCGAGCGCGGCCTTCAGCCCGTCGCGGGCGAGGTCGCCCTCGGAAAAGCCGATCATCACCAGCGCGACGCGGCCGCCCTGGCCCTCGACGAGCGCGTTGGTGGCAAGCGTCGTCGACATCGACACCAGCTTGATATCAGCCGGATCGGTTCCGGCTTTCTGCAGCACCGCGTCGACGGCGCCGGAAATGCCGACGGCAAGATCATGCCTGGTGGTCAGCGCCTTGGCCTTGGCCAGCACCTTGCCCTTGTTCGGCCCTTCTTGCGGGCCTTCCGTTTCAGACCACAACACGGCATCGGTATAGGTGCCGCCGGTGTCGATCCCGAGGAACAACGGTTTTGGCTTGGTCTTGGCTGTCATTTTTGGCGGCGGTCCGGCTGGGAAGTCTGTCTGCCCCTGCCTTTAGCCGATGCGGGCGGGTCGATAAAGCTGCGAGCGCTGGGCCAAGGCGGAGATTGGCAGCGTTGGCCGAAGCGCCAACCTACCCGACAAACCCCACTTTCTTGTGCGTGCCATCGCAGAACGGCTTGTTGGCGGAATGGCCGCAGCGGCAGAGGAAGGCGCGTTGTGTACGGTCGACCGTATGGCCGGTTCCGGTGACGATCTCGAGATTGCCCTCAAGCTTGAGCGGGCCATTGGTGGTCGGCGTCACTTTCAGCGGACCATTTCTCGCTTCGAGCGCCGGCGTGTCCTTCAGCTGCGGCTCGCCGGTGGCGGCAAAACCGGATTTGTTGTGGCTGCCGTCGCAGAACGGCTTGTTTTCCGAAGCGCCGCAGCGGCAGAGCGTGGCACGATAAGAAGTCTCGCCGTCGAGAACGATCTCGGCGTGTACCGCCAGCGGGCCGTTTTCCCGCAGCCGCACCGTGTTGACCACCGGTGCTTGCTCCTGCGGCCCGCCATCCTTCCTGACATAGGTGATGGCGCCCGACGGGCAGCTTTCGGCGATGGCGACGATCTTCTCGACGCTGGCCGCCTCGGGATGGATCCATTGACCCGGCGCGTTGGGCACGAAGACGTGCGGATCGCCGAGCACGCAGTTGCGCGAATGGATGCAGCGCTTGCCGGAAAACCCGACGTCGATCTTGTCGCTTTCGACCATGCCGGCCATAGCTGAGCTCCTTTTGCCTGAAGCACGTCGCGTCTGAACAGTTCGAGGCGGCGCGCGCTGGGTATTTGCACAGGCTATGGCTCCAGCCCGAAGACCGTCAAGCTGGCAAACCGGTCAGGGGACCAGTTCGATCTCCTCGGTCTCGCCGCCGCTGCAGGTATAGCAGCAATCCTCGCATTTTTCCTTGTTGCCGGGGCCGACGCCCCAATAGGTGCCCTCGTCACCATCGACCCAGGCGCCGTAACAGATCGATTCCCCGGCGTTGCAGGATATCGGCAGCTGCTTGGTCTCGCCGTCGTCGAGGTAGAAGTCCTTGTCATCGCCCGGCCAGACATAGTCGCGATCCTGGCTGTAGAGTTCGACGCGCATGGCGTTGGGGTGGCCGTTCTTGATGGCAAAGGTGACATCGTCGGCACGCGCCGCCGGCACGAGCAGCATGAGGAGAGACAGCGCGGCCAGCACGCGGCGCGCATAGATATGAAACATGAGTGACCCCCTGAATAAGCGGCCCACCCGGCCGCGTGGCGACCATCGCACGCAGCGCTGAATCGCGGAAGTGGACCGGACGAGCCGATCCCTGACTTAATTTGGGTCCAACGAAAACTTCCGCGCTCTACGGCACCAGATCGATCGTCTCTGTCGAGTGTTCGACGCAGATGAAGCAGCAGGTGTCGCAAGGCTGGTCATTGTCCGGCCCGACGCCGGCCGAGAGGCTGTCATTGCCGTCGGCCCAGGCGCCATAGCAGATATGTTCGCCCTGATTGCAGGAGAACGGCACAGATTTCTGCGACCCTGGGGCGATCAGGAACACCTTGTCGTTGCCCGGCCAGACCGTCTCGCGGTCGCGGCTGAACAGCTCGACCGCGACTGCTTCCTTGCGCAGGTTCTTGACGAAGAAGGCCATGTCGGCGGCCTGCGCCGAGGCGGTGAAGACCAGCGCCGCCAGTGCAACCATACGAAACAGCGTCACGGCCTGGATCTCCCGAATCACCGCGGCAGAATCGCATGCCTGCCCGCTACTAGGAAGGTGCGGAACCCTGCGTCGCGATCTCATGCCCCAGCCGCACCGTTTCACGCACCAGCAGGTCGAGATCCTCGCGCCGTGTGCGATGATTGGTGATCGCCACGCGCAACCAGTGCTCGCCATGCACCGTGGTGTCCGAAAGGGCCGCAATGCCCTGTTCCTGCAGCCGCAGCATGATCTCCGTGTTGAGCACCTTCAGAGCCTCGCCTGTCAGACCGGGCTGATAGCGGAAGCAGACGATGTTGACGGTCGGCGATGCCGCCAGCTGCAGCCGCGGCGCGGCCTCGATCAAGCCGGCAAGATAGACGGCCTGGGCAATGTTCTGGTCGATCAGGCGGCCGAATTTCTCGACACCGTGCTCCTTCAGCGCCATCCACACCTTCAGCGCGCGAAAACCGCGCGACGTCTGCAGGCCGTAGTCGTGCAGCCATTCGCCGGAAGCGAGGCCGCGCGGCGTCGATTCCAGATATTCCGGCGTCACCGCGAAGGTCCCGCGATGCGCGGCGGCATCCCTGACCAGGGCGCAGCCGACTTCGAACGGCGCGTGCAGCCATTTGTGGGGATCGAGCGCGACCGAATCCGCCCGTTCGATGCCGGCGACGCGATGGGCATTCTCAGGCGCAATGGCGATCAGCGCGCCGATGCAGCCGTCGACATGGAACCAGAGGCCTTCCTCATGTGACAGCTTCGCAAGCGCCTGCAAATCGTCGATCGCCCCGGTGTTGACGGTGCCCGCCGTACCGATGACGCAGGCCGGCTTGAACCCTGCCGCGCGGTCGTCTGTGATCGCTGCCCGCAAGGCGGCGATATCGATGCGCAGCCCGGCATCGGTCGGGATGCGGCGCAGTGCCCGGTTGCCGAGGCCAAGTGCCTCCATCGCCTTGCGGTGGCACGAGTGGATCTGCTCCGAGCCGTAGAAGCGCAGCGGCTCTTCGATGGCGGCGACACCATGCTCGCGCACGTCGATGCCGGCCTTGACGTTGCGCGCCACGGTCAGCCCGATGATGTTGGCCATCGAGCCGCCGCTGACCAGCGTGCCGCCGGCAGAAGCGGGAAAGCCCAGCATCTCCTTGCACCAGTTCACCACCTGGCTGTCCATCAGCCCGGCGGCGTGGTTGCCGCCGCCGAGGTTCGAGCCCTGGATTGCCGCAAGGAAATCGCCGAGCGCACCGGTGAAATTGCTCGACCCCATATACCAGGACCAGAAGCGCGGATGGATGTTGCCCATTGGATAGGACATCACCGTGCGGGACACCTCAGAATAGACCGCATCCAGCGGCGCCGGCGAGCGCGGCAGCGGCGCCGAGAAGGCCCCTCTCACATCGGCCGGCATCTCCCGCCAGACCGGGCGGTCGCGCACATCGCGGAGGTAATCGACCGCATCGTCGATGACCCGGTGCGACAGGGCCTGCACATCGGCCCAGTCCAGGGGATCGAGCGTTTCCTCGGCCAAAAGGCCGAGGTTTTCTTGCACGGCGTCCATACCAGATCTCCCGTCAAGCCGCCGGGAACTGGCAGCCGGGCGTCGAGCGCGACAGGGCGGTCTCGTCGGCATCCATCTCGGCCTCGATGCCGTCGAACAGCGGTGTCGACATGTAGCGTTCGCCGGTGTCGGGCAGCATGCACAGGATCACCGCACCGGCCGGCGCCTCCTCCGCGACCTGCCGTGCCACGGCGAAGGTCGCGCCGCCGGAAATGCCGGTGAAGATGCCCTCTTTGCGCGCCAATTCCCTCGCCCATTTGATGCCCTCGGGCCCGGCGATCGGCATCACCTCGTCATAGAGGCTGGTGTCGATCGCCTCCTGCAGCACGTTGGGGATGAAATCCGGCGTCCAGCCCTGGATCGGGTGCGGCTCGAAGGCTGGATGGCTGGCGGCGGGAGCACCATCGACGCCGCGCTGCTGGACCTTGCCGCTGCCGATGAGCTGCGCGTTGGCCGGCTCGGAGAGCACGATGCGGGTTTCCGGCCGCTCGCGGCGCAGCACGCGCGCCACGCCCACCACCGTGCCGCCGGTGCCATAGCCGGTGACGAAGCAATCAAGCCGCGAGCCGGCGAAATCATTGACGATCTCGCGCGCCGTCGTTGCCTCGTGGATGGCGGCGTTGGCGGCCGTCTCGAATTGGCGGGCAAGGAACCAGCCATTGGCCTCGGCCAGTTCCACCGCCTTCTTGTACATGCCGAAACCTTTTTCGGCGCGCGGCGTCAGCACCACCTTGGCGCCCAGCATGCGCATCAGCTTGCGGCGCTCGACCGAAAAACTGTCGGCCATCGTGACGACCAGCGGATAGCCCTTTTGCGCGCAGACCATGGCGAGGCCAATGCCGGTGTTGCCGCTGGTCGCCTCGACCACCGTCTGGCCCGGCTTCAGCGCCCCGCTGCGCTCGCCCTCCTCGATGATGTTGAGCGCCAGCCGGTCCTTCACCGAGGCGCCGGGATTGAAATACTCGGCCTTGACGTAGATCGTCGCGTGGGACGGTCCGAGATTGTTGATGCGAACCACCGGCGTGTCGCCGACGGTGTCGAGAATGCTGTCGAACAGGCGGCCGCGCCCGGCCGTGGTTCTGATCTTCTGCTGCTGCAACATCTTGGTCTCCTTGATTGTCATCGCGTTTTGTCTTCACGGGCCGGTTACAAACCGGCGGGTTGGGCGGCGAGGTTTGGTGACCTTGCCGCGCTAGGACTGACATGCCGCACAGCGGCAATGGCCGTATCCGGCGCTGAGATCCGCTGCCGGATGCGCCGTGTCGTGTTTGGTGATACAGGAGAGGCCGACAGGCCAGCGTGGGAGCAGGCGTGGAAACGCACGTGGAATCCACTCGATCGAGGCCGGACGGCGACATGCCGGTCCTTTCCGTGCGCCTGCTCGGACCGCTGATGATCTCCCGCGACGGCGCTCCGGTTGCCCTGCCTGCGTCACGCAAGCTGCGCGCGCTGCTCGCCTATCTGGCGCTGGCGCCGCATCCGGTCAGCCGCAGTCGCCTGTGCGAGTTGTTGTGGGATGTGCCGAACGACCCAAGGGGCGAACTGCGCTGGTGCCTGAGCAAGCTGCGCGGCGCGCTTGACATGCCGGCCCGGCGCCGGGTCTCCACCCAAGGCGATACGGTCGCACTCGATCTCGACGATTGCCTGATCGATGTGCTGGAGGTCAGCCGCGCCGCCGCGCAAGGGATCGGCACGCTTGACGTCGAGCGCTTGCGCGTGCTGGCCGGACTGTTTGCCGGCGATTTCCTCGACGGGCTGGAGCTCGAGCGCAGCCCGCATTTCAACAGCTGGCTGATCGCGCAGCGCCGCCGCTTCAGCGCTTGCCATGCCGCCGTGCTGGAACGCCTTGTCGCGAGCCTGCCGGCTTATAGTGACGAGGCGATCGCCCATCTCGACACATGGGTGGAACTGGCGCCGTTCGACACGTGCGGACATCTGGCGTTGCTGTCCAATCTGGCCGGGCGCGGCGAGGTCGGCGCGGCCGAAGAGCATCTGGCCGCGGCGGAACGATTGTTTCGGTCGGAGGAGCTCGATTTCGCACCGCTTCGCGCGGCCTGGCGGGCGATCCGCGACCGACAGTCGGGCACCTCGCTTCGAACGGCCTGCCTGTCCACGCTATCGCCACTGGTGGCCACCATGCCCACCGCACCCGGCCCGGTCGAGCCCAGCCACGCTTCGCTGGCGGTGATGCCGTTTGTCGAGGAGAGCGGCGGCACGCGCGGCGGATTGGCCGACGGTTTCACCCACGACATCATCACCCGCCTGGCCAAGCTCAGGGATTTCTTCGTCATCGCGCGCGGATCGGTGTTTGCGCTGGCAGAGCAGAACATCGCGCCCGAGGATGCCGGCCGCCGGCTGAATGTCGACTATGTCGCCACCGGCACGGTGCGCAGCCCGTCCGGCCGCCTTATCGTCAGCGTCGAGCTGATCGAGGTGCGCAGCGCCAGGATCGTCTGGGCCGAGACCTTCGAGCGCAGGCCCGATGACATCTTTTCCGTGCTCGACGACATCGGCAACAGCATCGTCTCCTCGATCTCGGCCGAGATCGAAACGGTCGAGCGCAACCGCGCCATGCTGAAGGCGCCCAGCTCGCTCAACGCCTGGGAGGCCTACCATCGCGGCCTCTGGCACATGTACCGCTTCACCCAGGCCGAAAACGAGCAGGCGCGGCATTTCTTTGCCCAGGCCTTGCAGCTCGACCCGACCTTCGCCCGTGCCTATGCCGGCCTGTCCTTCACCCACTGGCAGAACGCCTTCCAGCGCTGGGGCGATCGCGACCGCGAAAGCGCGCTGGCCTTCGAGAGCGCCGGCCACAGCCTGCTGGTCGACGACCACAATCCGGCCGCCCATTGGGCGATGGGCCGGGCGCTGTGGCTGCGCGGCGAGCAGGACGGCTCGCTGCTCGAACTCGAGCGGGCGGTCGATCTCAGCCCCAACTTCGCGCTCGGCCACTACGCTTTGTCCTTCGTGCATTCGCAGTCGGGCGACCCGCGAGCGGCGATAGGCTCTTCCGATCATTCGCGCCATCTCAGCCCGTTCGACCCGCTGCTGTTCGGCATGCTGGGCGCACGCGCCATGGCGCATGTCCGGCTCGGCCAGTTCGAGGAGGCGGCCGAATGGGCGCTGAAGGCGGCGGCGCGGCCCAACGCCCACGCCATCATACTGGCGATCGCCGCGCACTGCCTGGCGCTGGCCGGACGGCTCGACGAGGCGCGCGGCTTCGCCGCCGCCATCCGCAAGACAAGGCCGGACTATTGCGCCGACGATTTCATCGGCACCTTCCGCTTCGAACCGGATGCCGTAGCGCTGTTCCGGCAGGGCGCCAGCCGCATCGGGCTCAACTGAAGCCTGGATCGCCATCTTGGGGATCGCGTGGGAATTTCGCCTCAAATCCGCCGGGTTAACGAAGTCGGAAGGAGTTGTTTAACCGTTAGCTTCTATGTCACGGCCCGGGGGGCCGACAAAGTGAGTATGATGAGCAACAGCCCCGACAAGCGCAATGAATGGCGCGCCATATTTTACGTGCAGGCTCGCGTTGCCATCCTGTTTGTCCCGGTGGTTGCCAGCCTGCTGATCATAGCGGCGCTTGCCGGAAACGAACGCAAGTCGGTTCCCAGCATGATCGACCCAACCGTCACCGGCTCCGTGCGGTAGGCGCTATCGGTCGGCGTTAGCCCTCTCGGGGAGAGCGCCTTCTGAAGAAAAAGAAGGTCGAAAGAAAGGCCCTCCCGATCAACGAGGGAAGGCGCCATGCGCTTTTCCTGGGAAACCACTTCACGCTTTCCCGGACTTGCTCCAGGAGAGCGTGCTTTCCGGCAGCATTCGCTTGAGCACGTCGTCCTTGCGGATGAAATGATGCCATAGCGCCGCGGCCGCGTGCACTCCGGCGAGGATGAGGATCGAATTGGCGCACAGGCTGTGCAGTTCCCTGATGAACCGGGCCGTGTCGCGGTCGGGCGATACCGGGGCCGGGATGGTGAAGAGGCCGAAGAAGCTCAAGGCGTCGCCCCTGTACCAAGTCAGCAGGATGCCGAGAGCCGGAATGGTCACCAGCAGCGCATAGAGCAGCAGATGCGCGATCTTGGCCGCCCATCGTTCAAGCTCCGACATTTCCGTCTGCAGCCCTGGCGTTCCCAGTATCAGGCGCAGGCCGACGCGGATGACGACCAGCGCAACCAACAGCAGCCCGAACGAAATATGGAACCACCAGACGAGCGCGCGGCCGGGATCGCCGCGCGGAAAAAGTTCTTCCACATAGGTCAAGCCATAAAGGCCGATGACCAGCAGAAACACCGCCCAGTGAATGGCTTTTTGTGCGCTTGTATAGGTGGGGTGCATGCGAGCCTTCCAGTTTTGAATATTTCTAAACTAGCCGCGATCATGTCAAAGCTTTGTCGGGCTCGGATGATCGTGAGCTGGCAGGACACTGGAACGGGTAAGCTGTCAGTTTGCGGACAGTCGGGCATCGAGCGCGTAATGCTGGACAAAGAAAAGCCCGGGCGAACCGGGCTCTTCTTCGGCGTCTCCAGGGCGCTCAAACAAAGCGCGGGATCGGACCGTTCTGCGGGGTCACATCGTCGCCGAGGTCGACAAACACCTCGTCGACATAGCACCATGCCCAGCCTTCGGGTGGATCGTAGCCCTCGATGATCGGATGCTTGGTGGCGTGGAAATGCTTGGTGGCGTGGCGGTTGGGCGAGTCGTCGCAGCAGCCGACATGGCCGCAGGTACGGCACAGCCGCAGATGCACCCATTGCGACCCGCTCTTCAGGCATTCCTCGCAGCCGAGCGCGCTCGGCGTGACCTTCCTGATGTCGCGCGTATGTCTGCATTCATCCATCATGGTCTCCCGGCCATTTGAAATGTGTCGGCGTTGCCGCGCGCGAGGTAGGCATGCAGAGCCGCGACCACCTGGGCGCCTTCGCCGACAGCCGCGGCGACCCGTTTGACCGAGCCCGCACGGACATCGCCGATGGCGAATACGCCGCTGCGGCTCGTCTCCATCTGCGCCGATCCTATGTCCGATCCGGTGCGCACGAAACCCCTGGCGTCCAGCGCGACATCGCAGTTGGCCAGCCAATCGGTGTTCGGATCGGCGCCGATGAAGAGGAAGAGATGGCGGATCGGGCGCGTTGTTCCCGCGCCGCTGGCGCGGTTGCGCCAGCGCACCGTGGCAAGATTGCCGTCTTCGCCCTCCAGTGCCTCGATTTCGGTCCCGGTCAGCACCTCGATGTTCGGCTGCGCCCGGATGCGCTCTACCAGATAACGCGACATGCTGGCCTCGAGGCTGCCGCCGCGCGCCAGCAGCGCCACCTTCCGCGCATGACTGGCCAAGTAGACAGCCGCTTGCCCGGCCGAATTGCCGGCGCCGACCAGCGCCACTTCCTGGCCCGCGCAAAGCCGGCCTTCGATGGGCGACGCCCAATAGTGCACGGACGTCCCCTCGAACCGCGCAAGATCGGCGATGTCGAGGCGGCGATAGCGCGCGCCGCTGGCAATCACCACGCTGCGCGTGCGCACGGTCTCGCCGTCACCGACATCGAGCAGATAGCGGGCGCCTGACGTGTCGGTGGCCGCGCTCAAAAGCTTCGCCTCGTCCGGGATGACCATTTCAACGCCGAATTTCTGCGCCTGGTTGTAGGCGCGCGCCATCAGCGCCATGCCGGTGATGCCGGTCGGGAAACCGAGATAGTTCTCGATGCGCGAGGAGGCGCCGGCCTGTCCGCCGAAGGCACGGCAATCGAGCACGATCGTCGACAGCCCTTCGGATGCCGCATAGACCGCCGCCGCCAGCCCTGCCGGGCCGGCGCCGACGATGGCCACGTCATACACCGTATCGGCATCGATCGGGCGCAACAGGCCGACGCAGCGGGCGAGGTCCTTTTCGCCGGGGTTCATCAGCAGCCTGCCGTTTGGACAGAGCACGATCGGCAGGTGGTGCGGATCGACCTCAAAGCGTTCGACCAGCGTTTTGGCGCAGGGATCGCTGTCGGAATCGAGCACGCGGTGCGGCTGGCCGCTGCGCGCCAGAAAACCCTGCAGCCGCAACACGTCGGCATTGTCCTGGGGTCCGATGATGATCGGCCCGCTGGTGGCGCTCTCCAAAAGCCCGACGCGGCGCAGGATCAGCGCCCGCATGATGCGCTCGCCGAGATTGGCCTCCTGCACCATCAGGTCGCGCAGCCGCTGCGAGGCGATGACGAACGCCTCCACCGGCTCGGCGGCCTGCGCATTCACCAGCGAGGGACGGGCCGAAAGCTGCGCCAGCTCACCGACAAAGCTGCCCGGGCCGTGCGTGACGATCGTCTCGCGCCGGCCGAGCCCGCCGTCCTGGGTGATGTCCACGCTACCCGACAGCACGACGATCAGGCCGGGCGCCACATCGCCGGCTTCGATGATGTGCTCGCCGGCTGCATAGGCGCTGGCCTCGCCGAACCGGCGCATGCGGTCGATGTCCACCTCGGCCAGCGTGGGGAACGCCTGGTCGCGGCGGGCACCGAAGATCGGGTTGGTGGATTGAGCCATGGTTTTGAGCGTAGCGAAGCGGCCGCGGAGTTTGAAGCGGTTTGTGAGGGGACTGGCCGGAAGGGGAGGTTGGCTGAAAAGAAAAAGCCCGGGCGAACCGGGCTTTTTCTCTAAGTTTCTGAACCGTCGAGTGGTTCGAAACGGGAATTTGGTGCCCAGAAGAGGACTCGAACCTCCACTCCTTGCGGAACACGGACCTGAACCGTGCGCGTCTACCAATTCCGCCATCTGGGCTGGTGCGGGCTCATGTAAGCGGGCAAGCGATGTGTGTCAACGCGCTTTTTTCGCAGGTACTCCGTTCGCCGGTTCAGTCGTCCAGCACTTCCTTGGAAGCGACGGTGGAATCGGCGTTGAGCTGGTAGATGACCGGCACGCCGGTGCCGAGTTCCAGCTTGACGATCTCCTCACCCGACTTGCCGTCGAGCACCATGATCAGCGCGCGCAGGGAGTTGCCGTGCGCGGCGACCAGCACGGTGCCGCCGCGCAGCACATGCGGCTGCAAATCGTGCAGGTAATAGGGCCAGACGCGGGCGCCGGTGTCCTTCAGGCTTTCGCCGGCAGGCGGCGGCACGTCGTAGGAGCGGCGCCAGACATGCACCTGCTCCTCGCCCCATTTCTTGCGGGCGTCGTCCTTGTTGAGGCCGGAGAGGTCGCCATAGTCGCGCTCGTTGAGCGCCTGGTCGCGGATGGTCTTCAGGTCGCCCTGGCCGACCGCGTCGAGGATGTGCTGGCAGGTCTTTTGCGCCCGGATCAGCGCCGAGGTGAAGGCGATGTCGAATTTCAGGCCACGCGCCTTGAGCTTTTGCCCGGCGGCCTTGGCCTCGGCGTGGCCCTGTTCGGTCAGGTCGACGTCGCGCCAGCCGGTGAACAGGTTCTTCAAATTCCATTCGCTCTGGCCGTGGCGCACGAGCACGAGGGTTCGCGACATGTTTGCTCCTTCAGGTTTATGGATCAGGCCGGCTCAGCTGAGGCCGAGCACGTCCCGCATCGAATACAGTCCCGGCTTCTTGCCGCGCGCCCAAAGCGCCGCCTTGACGGCGCCGCGGGCGAAGATGGCGCGGTCCTCGGCGTGGTGCGACAGGGTGATGCGCTCGCCGGTTCCGGCCAGCATCACGCTGTGGTCGCCGACGACAGAGCCGCCGCGCAACGTGGCAAAGCCGATCGAGCCCGTCTTGCGCACCCCGGTGTGGCCGTCGCGGACGCGCACGTCGTTGCCTGAGAGATCGATACCACGCCCGGCGGCGGCGGCTTCACCCAGCAGCAGCGCCGTGCCCGAAGGCGCGTCGACCTTGTGCTTGTGGTGCATTTCGAGGATCTCGATGTCGAAATCGTCGGCATCGAGCGCGCGCGCCGCCTGCTCGACCAGCACCGCCAGCAGATTGACGCCGAGGCTCATATTGCCCGACTTGACGATCGTCGCATGGCGCGCCGCCGCAGCGATCCTGGCATTGTCATCGGCCGAACAGCCGGTAGTGCCGATGACATGGACGATGCGCGCCTGCGCCGCGTAGCCGGCGAATTCGACCGTCGAAGTAGGCGTGGTGAAATCGAGCACACCGTCGGCCTTGGCGAACACCGGCAGCGGATCGTCGCTGATCGGCACGTTGATGATGCCGATGCCGGCCAGCTCGCCGGCATCCTTGCCCAGATGCGGCGAATCCGTCCGCTCGACCGCGCCGATGACCCGCGCGCCTGATATAGAGTGGATGGCGCGGATCAGCGTCTGGCCCATGCGGCCGGCGGCGCCCACCACCACCAGGCCCATATCATTTGCCGGTCCGTCGGTTGCGGGCGTGGCGCTCATGTCGTGCTCCCGGCGATGCTCTGCGTGTCGATGCCTTGTGACAGGCGTTGCGCCGAAGTCCGGATCGGCGCGCTGTCGTCGACAAGCCCCAGACCCTTGACGCCCTGGATGCGGTGGAAGCGGGCATAGACGCTGTGCGGATCGGCCATCAGCGAGGCGTGCGTGCCTTCCTCGACCAGCCGGCCCTGTTCCATGACGATGATGTGGTCGGCATTGACCACCGTCGACAGCCGGTGCGCGATGACGATGGTGGTGCGGCCTTCCATGACCTTTGTCAGCGCCTGCTGGACGCGAGCCTCGGCCTCGTTGTCGAGCGCCGATGTCGCTTCGTCGAGCAAAAGGATCGGTGCCTGCCGCACGATGGCCCGCGCGATCGAGACGCGCTGGCGCTGGCCGCCGGACAGCGTCACGCCGTTCTCGCCGACTGGCGTGTCGTAGCCCTGCGGCTGCTGGCGGATGAAGTCGTCGGCCGCGGCTTGGCCCGCGGCCTGTTCGATCTCGGCATCGGTGGCGCTCAGCCGGCCGTAGCGGATGTTGTCGCGGATGGTGCCTTCGAACAGATAGGGCTGCTGCGAGACATAGGCGATGGAACCGCGCAGCGACTGTTTGGTGACCTTCGAGATGTCCTGGCCGTCGATCTCGATCGACCCCGCCTCGACATCGTAGAAGCGCTGCAGCAGCGCCACCAATGTCGTCTTGCCGGCGCCCGAAGCGCCGACGATTGCCGTCACCTTGCCGGCCGCGGCGACGAAACTCAGATCCTGCAGCACCGGAGCCTCCTCGACATAGCGGAAGGAGACGTTGTTGAAACGCACTTCGCCGGAGGTGAATTTCGCCTCGGCGGCGCCTTGGGCGTCGCTCTGCTGCGGCTCGATGTCGAGAAGCTCGTAGATCATGCGCGCATTCACCAGCGCGCGTTCCATGCCGACCTGCATGCGCGCCAGACGGCGGGCCGGATCATAGGCGAGCGTCAGCGCGGTGATGAAGGAAAACACCGCGCCCGGCGGCTGGCCGAGAACGGTGGCCCGGTAGCCGGAATAGGCGATGACGCTGGCGAAGGCGATGCCGGCCAGCAGTTCGGAAACCGGCGTCAGCCGCTCGGAGACGCGAGCGATCTTGTTCGACCGCTGCTCGGCATCCTCGGCGAGCTGGCTGATCCGGCGCGACAGCTCGTCCTCCATGGTGAAGGCCTTGACGATGGCGATGCCTTGCGTGGCTTCCTGCATGGCGCCGATCAGCCGAGAGTTGATCTGCACCGATTCGCGCGTGATGCGGCGCACCCGGCGCATCAGATAGGTGACGGTCCAGATCAGCGGCGGCCCGATCAGCAGCGAACTCAAGGAGAGTATCGGATCCTGGTAGATCATCACGCCGACCAGGCCGACCAGCGAGACGGCATCACGCGCGGTCGAGGTCACCGTCATCGACAACAGGTCGCGAATGCCGTTGACGTTCTCGTTGACCTGCGCGGCCAGCCGCCCGGACCTTGTGTCGTTGAAGAAGGAGACGCCAAGCTTCATCAGATGGTTGAAGATGCGCTGCTGATAGCGCGCCACCAGATTGTTGCCGATCCTGGCCATCGTCACCGCCTGGCCGTAGCCGGCAAGGCCGCGCAGGATGAAGGCACCGAGCAGTGCGGCGCAGATCCATGGGATCAGGTCGCCGCGTCGTTCGTAGAAGATCTGGTTGACGACCGGGCTCATGATCCAGGCGGCAAGCGCCGTCGTCGCCGACACGGTCAGCAGGCAGAGGATGGTGAAAACATACGCGCCCCGATAGTCGCGGCCATTTTCCTGGAGGATACGGCGGATGACCGCCACGATCTCTCCCGCACGGGGTTTCGACAAATTGGGGGGCTGAAATGTCAAATTGGAGCGCTTCGTAGATTTCCGCTTCCCGCGGCCGGGCAATTTGGCACCCCTCTTAACGCCAAGCAGCCAGCTTGCCTATGCCTCGGGGTGACTAACTTCGTCGCGCCAGCGCCGGCCCGAAGTCTGGACACCGAACAGCGAGGGGTTCCTGGCATAGGCGGCAAGGCCCAGAAGTGCGGCCAGCGGATGGGCAATGACATACACCGGCATGGTGCGCATCATCGCGCTGTGCGGCGCCTTGTCCTCGAAAGCGGCACGGAAATTGCCGGCTTTCAGCGCCGGCACGATCTTCTGCGCGATGCCACCGGTGAGAAACACGCCGCCGCGGCTCATGAACACCAGAGCAAGGTCGCCTGCCGTGCGCCCAAGGCAGGTGACGAAGGTCTCCAGCGCTTCCTCGGCAACCGGATCGGTTTTCGCAAGTGCCGCGGCAGTGATCTCGGCCGGCGTGGTGAAGGGCGACGGCTTGCCGTCCGCCTTGGCAACCGCCCGATAGACATTGACCAGACCGCGTCCGCACAGGATCTGCTCGCCCGAAATGCGGCCCTCCAGCTTCTCGATATGCGGAAAAACCTCGAAATCGCGGGCCGAGCGCGGACCGATATCCATATGACCGCCCTCGCCGGGCACCGGTATCCAGTGGTGCAGCGCATGGACCAGCCCGGCGACGCCGAGCCCGGTTCCGGGGCCGAGCACGACGCGGCCGGCATTGGGCTCCGGCGTGCCGCCGCCGATCTTTTCCATGTGCTCCTCGCCGAGCGCGACGACGGCCAGCGCCTGCGCCTCGAAATCGTTGAGCACGACGATGTCGCTCAGGCCGAGGCTGGCGAACATTTTTCTCGGCTTGACGATCCAGGGGCAGTTGGTCAGTTCGATCTCGTCGCCGTCGACCGGACCGGCCACCGCCAGCACCGCCGAATTGGGACGCACCGACGAGCGATCGAGCACGGCCGCCTGGATCGCCTCGTCGATGGTGTTGTAGTTCGCCGTCTGGACGATGGTCGGCTCGCCTGCCTCGGAATTGGCGTCGAGCACGATCGAAAAGCGCGCATTGGTGCCGCCGATGTCGCCGATAAGGATCGGAAACCGCAACAAAGTATCGTCGTCGCCTGTGCCTGGCATGCTCTCGTCCGTCTCCGGCGCCACCGACGGCATCTAGCCGTTCTTCCGTTGACTAGCGCATGGGTTTGAAAAGGGAAACGGTTTTCGAGCCCGGCGGCGCGCTGAGGCCGGCTGTGCGGCCAAACCGACACGGTTTCGCAAAAATAAGGTCCTGAACCGGTTGAGCCCGTCTATGAGCCGTGACCGTCAGTTTCCTGGCGGCCGCGGTCGCGGCAGCGGCACGCCGATCTCGGGCGTCGCCGTGAAGGCGTTCACCGTGCTTGGCAAGCCGGCGGCGGCCGGCGTGGCGGACAATGACGGCGCTTCGGGTTCGGGTGCGGCAGCCGCGACCGGCACGCCGCCGCCGTGATAGGTCGCCGCCTCGGCGGAAACCGGCCCCGGCGCGTCGAGCACGGCGCGGCATTCGCTCGGCAGGTTCGCCATCGTCATCAGGTCGCGTGCCTTGGGGGCATCCGGGTTCTTGTTGGGCCGCCACGGCTCCTGCGTGAACCACCAGGCCAATGGCTTGCCGCAACCGTCATCGTCCGGCGTCGCTTCCTGCGCCTTGCAGCCGGGGGATCCCGGCTGACAGCCGATGCGCATGTGAAAATGATAGTCGTGGCCCCAAAACGGCCGGATCTTGCGCAGCCAGCCGCGGTCGCCCCTGACGGTGTCGCAGAGTTTCTTCTTGATGCCCGGATTGACCAGGATGCGCTCGACCTGGCTGTAGCTCGCCGCCCGCTTCAGAAGCCTTGTGTGCGCCGGCGTCCACAGCGCGTCCTTCACCAGATGGGTCTTCTCATCGACCATCAAGGTGGCGCTCATCGATTCGCGCTGCGCCATCGACAGCGGGCGGCTGGGCATCGGCGTCAGCCAGATGTCGGCGTCGAGCCCGATCTGGTGCGAGGCATGCCCGGTCAGCATCGGGCCGCCGCGCGGCTGCGAAATGTCGCCGATCAGCAGGCCCGGCCAACCATCGGCTGCCGCGTCGCGCGACAATTTCTCGATCACCGCGATCATAGCCGGATGGCCCCAGCGACGGTTGCGGGACGGCCGCATCACCTCCCAGGTCGGACCGTCCATGGGAATGGCGACGCCGCCGGCAAAACAGCCCTTGGAATAGAAGCCGATCGATTGCGCCGCGCTCGCGGCTGGCAGTTTCTTGGCGCCGAACAGGTCTTTTGCCCGTTCCTCGGCCGCGGCCGGCCGTACGGCTAGACCGGCAAGGACGAACAGGCCGAGAGCGGCCGCCAGCCTGAATTTTTTGCCGAGAGATGGCTGTATCGGTGTTTTCATGAAACCGGATCCCCACCAGGCCGAATCATAGCATGCAACGCGGAACGCTTCGATCGACAGAGCGGTTCACCGAAACGGTGAACCGCTCTGTCTCTGTTTTGACGCAATCCCGGACGGAGAACCGTGTCACACTTTTCCTGGAATTGCTTTTAGCGCTTCATCGGGCTGCGCGCCTCGCCGTCGCGCCAGTCGTCGCTCGCCCACATATGGTCGAAGGCGGCGCGGTAGTCCGGAAAGCGCAGGGAATAGCCCGCCGCCTTGATCGCCGCGTTGCCGACGCGCTTGTTCTCGCCATAGAAGGACCGCGCCATGGGCGAAAGTTGGGCGGCGTCGAAAGGAATCTCGGGCGGCGGTTCGATGCCCATCAATGATGCGGCATAGGCGACGACGTCCTGCGGCGCCGCCGGCAGATCGTCGGTGACGTTGAAGATGCCGCCTTTATTGCCTTGGATGAGCTGCCACAGGGAGCCTGCTATGTCGTCGCAATGAATGCGATTGAACACTTGGTCGGGCTTGACCAGCCGCCTTGCGCTGCCGTTTTCCAGATTGACCAGGGCATTGCGGCCCGGCCCGTAAATGCCGGAGAGTCGCAGGATCGCCACCGGCCGGCGAATCTCGCGGCCCAGCTCCAGCCAGTCCTGCTCTGCCGCCACCCGCATCATCGAACGCTTCGACACCGGCCGGCATTCAGCCGTTTCATCGACCCATGCGCCGTCATAATTGCCGTAAACCCCGACCGTAGAGAGATAGCCGATCCATTCCAGCAAAGGCATTTGAGCGATTGCCTCTCGCGCCGCACCCAGCACGGGATCGCCGGCCTCCTCCGGGGCGACCGAAATCAGCAGATGCGTTGTTTTCCGCAATGCATCGCCAATCTCATCCGTCAGCGCACCGTCGAACAACAGCGGGGCGATGCCGGCCTGCCGTAGCGTCTCGAATTTTTCCGGCGAGCGTGTCGTGCCGAAGATCGTCGCGGCGCCTTTGTTAGCCCGAGCAAAAGCCCTGCCCGAATAGCCGGCGCCGAAGATGAATATCTGCTTTTCGCTCATGCATTCGCCCTGGTTGGCCGCGCCAGACGCCATTCGTCGCGCACGGCTTCGTCGCTCTCGGTTTTCAGGCCGATGGCTGCCCTTTCTGAATATTCGGCGTTGGGCACCAGCCGCGCCAGCGCCCAAATTGCCGCGCCCCGCACCAGCGGGGACGGATCGCCGAGCAGCGCAAGCACCGCGCCGGACAGCGACGCTTCGCCGGAATTGCCGGCGGCGATCAGCACGTTGCGGATGAACCGATCGCGGCCGATGCGTTTTATCGGCGAACCGGAGAAGAAAGCGCGGAAGGCCGCGTCATCGAGACCCAAAAGGTCGGCGAGCGGTGGTTCGCGCAGATCATCGCGCGCGGCGAGTTTTGCTTCCGAAGCCGCCCGGGCGAATTTGTTCCACGGGCAGGCGGCTAAACAGTCATCGCAGCCATAGATGCGGTTGCCGATCTTTTCGCGGAATTCGTGCGGGATCGGCCCCTTGTTCTCGATGGTGAGATAGGAAATGCAGCGCCGCGCATCGAGCCGGTAGGGCGCCGGAAAAGCATCGGTCGGGCACGCGTCGAGGCAGGCGCGGCAGGAGCCGCAATGGTCGATTTCGGCGCGGTCGGGCACGAGTTCGGCGGTGGTGAAGATGGTGCCGAGGAACAGCCAGGAGCCGTGCTCGCGGCTGACCAGATTGGTGTGTTTGCCTTGCCAGCCAAGCCCGGCGGCTTCGGCCAGCGGCTTTTCCATGACAGGTGCGGTGTCGACGAACACCTTCACGTCACCGCCGGCGCGGGCAACGAGCTTGCCGGCGATCTCCTTCAGCCGGCCTTTCATCACATCGTGATAGTCGCGGTTTTGCGCATAGACCGAGATCGCGCCGCGGTCGCGCTTGGCCAGCACTTCGCGAAGATCATGGTCGGGGCCGTAGTTCATCGCCAGCACGACGATCGAGCGTACCTGCGGCCAGAGGGCCGTTGGTTCACTGCGGCGTTGCAACGTCTCGGCGATCCAGTCCATCGAGCCGTGAAAGCCGTCGGCGACGAATTCGGCCAGGCGCGCCGGCGCCAGCGGGATCGCATCGGGGGAGGTGACGGCGACGGCATCGAAGCCGGCGCGCTGCGCCTCCGCGTCGATCAGCGCGCGCAGTTTTGCCGCGTCAGAAGTCGAGGTCCGCATAATGCGACACCGGTGACAGGCCGCGCACCCGGTCGGTCAAAAGCGGCCGGAAGGAAGGCCGCGACTTGACCCGCGTGTACCATTCGCGTGCAGCGCTGTGCTCGCGCCAGTCGATCTCGCCGAGATAATCGAGCACCGAAAGCGTCGCCGCGGCCGCGAGATCGGCATAGGTGACCCTCGAGCCGGCCAGCCAATGGCGGGTGCCGGCCAGCCAGTTGGTGTATTTCATGTGCTGGCGGATGTTGGCGCGCGCCGCACGGATCGCGCCAGAGTCGGGCGAGCCGCCGCCCGCCGTTTCCGGCATGACCGGCTTCAGCACGCGCTCACGCACCAGATGGCGGGTGACTTCGCTTTCAGCCTTGTTGAGATACCAGTCGATGAGCCGGCGGATTTCGGCGCGCTGCATCGGGTCCTCGGCGAACAGCCGCTTGTCGCGCTTCAGCACGCCGCGCGTTTCATCGAGATATTCCGATATGACCGTCGCGCCGATGATCGGCACGTCGCCTTCGGCCAGCAGGATCGGCAGCGTGCCGGCCGGGTTCAGCGCCAGGAACTCCTTGCGCCGGGTCCACGGCTTTTCCTCGATCAGGGCCAGCTCCTCGCCATACTCTCCGAAAGCGAGGCGGACGAAGCGACAGGTGGCGAACATGGGGTGGTGGAAAAGCGTCAGCATGGTTCCGCGATGATAAAGCGCACTGGCGAATCGCAGGGCGCACCGGTAAGTCTTGGCCGCCCGGTTAGCGGGCCGTCAGGGTGTTGCGACCTATAGGGGGACTTCAACGCCATGACAAGCAAGCCCTTCTGTCAGCCGTCACGCCAATGCCGAGGTAGCCATGGAAAGCCAGACCATCGTCGAAGCCCTGCTGCTCGGCCTGCTGGAGGGGCTGACCGAGTTCATCCCGGTGTCCTCGACCGGCCATATCCTGCTCGCTGGCCATTTCCTCGGCTTCCACTCGACCGGCAAGGCCTTCGAGATCCTGATCCAGCTCGGCGCCATCCTGGCGATCCTCAGCGTTTATTTCCGCCGCCTCTGGAAAATGCTGCTCGAACTGCCGCACGACCGACTGACCAGGCATTTCGTCATCGGCATCCTCATCGCCTTCCTGCCGGCGGCATTCATCGGCGCGCTGGCGCATGATTTCATAAAGACGGTGCTGTTCGAATCGCCGAGGCTGATCTGCATCATGCTAATTATCGGCGGCGTCGTGCTGCTGGTGGTCGACCGCATGAACCTCAAGCCGGTTTATCGCGATGTCGAGCGCTTCCCGACCCGGCTTTACCTGCAGATCGGGCTTTTCCAGTGCCTGTCGCTCATTCCCGGCACATCGCGTTCGGGCTCGACCATCGTCGGCGCCCTGCTTTTGGGCGTCGATAAGCGCGCGGCCGCTGAATTTTCCTTCTTCCTTGCAATCCCGACCATGGTCGGCGCCTTCGCCTTCGACCTGTTCAAGAACCGCAACGTGCTGAGCAGCGCCGACCTGCCGATCATCGCCGTCGGCTTCGTCGCCGCCTTCGTCACGGCGCTCATCGTCGTGCGCTTCCTGCTCGATTACGTCTCGCGCAAGGGTTACTCGCTGTTCGGCTGGTGGCGGCTGGTGGTGGGCGGTGTCGGGTTGGTGGCGTTGATGATCTGGGGGTGAGGAGTGTTCCGCGTAGCGGCCCTCACGCTTCGTCATCCACGGGCTCCGCCCGTGGATGACGAATGAAGGAGGGCTGCCCCCTCTAACTCTTCCCATAAAACGCGTTCTCGACATGCACCGGCCAGCGCCAGGGCAGCACCGCGACCATGTCGAAGCGCATCGACAGTCTGCCGTAGTCCGCTTGGCGCGACAGCCAGATGTCGGCCGCGCCTTCTATTCGACGTTCCGATTCGTGACCGATCGCCTCCATGGCTTCCATCAGCGACCGGCGCGCCTTGACTTCGACGAACAGCACCAGAT